>DASTDN010000468.1:0-4805 GCA_035710365.1 Streptomyces sp.
GAGCTCGCGGTCGAGGCGGTCCTTGACCTGGCGGGCGGTGACCTTGCGGTCCTTGACGGCGGCCTTCGCGTCGGCGCCCTTGCCGGTGCCGCCGCGGCCGACCAGCGGCGAGGTGTTGGTGCCGATGGTCATCGAGATCGCCGGCTCGTCGACCGTGATCAGCGGCAGCGCGACCGGGGTCTCGGTGTCGGCCAGCGTCTCGCCGATCATGATGTCCGGGATGCCGGCGACGGCGCAGATGTCACCGGGGCCGGCCTTCTCGGCGGGCTTGCGGGTGAGCGCCTCCGTCATCATCAGCTCGGAGATGCGCACGTTGGTGACGGAGCCGTCGCGCTTCATCCAGGCCACGGTCTGGCCCTTCTTCAGCTCGCCCTGGTGGACGCGCAGCAGCGCGATACGGCCGAGGAAGTTGTCCGCGTCCAGGTTCGTGACGTGGGCCTGGAGGGGGGCCGCCTCGTCGTACGTCGGGGCGGGGATGTGCTGGAGGATCGTCGAGAAGAACGGCTCCAGGCTGGTGGAGTCGGACGGGACCGTGCCGTCCTCGGGCTTGGTCAGCGACGCGACGCCGTCCCGGCCGCAGGCGTAGACGATGGGGAACTCGATCTGCTCCTCGTCGGCGTCCAGGTCGAGGAAGAGGTCGTACGTCTCGTTGACGACCTCGTCGATCCGGGAGTCCGGCCGGTCCGTCTTGTTGATGCACAGGATGATCGGCAGCCGCTGCTGGAGAGCCTTGCGCAGCACGAAGCGGGTCTGCGGCAGCGGGCCCTCGGAGGCGTCCACGAGCAGCACGACACCGTCGACCATCGACAGGCCGCGCTCGACCTCGCCGCCGAAGTCGGCGTGGCCGGGGGTGTCGATGATGTTGATCGTGATCGGGTCCCCGCCGTCCTTCGGGTGGTACTTCACCGCCGTGTTCTTGGCGAGGATCGTGATGCCCTTCTCACGCTCCAGGTCGTTGGAGTCCATCATGCGGTCGTCGACGGAGACGAGCTGGTGGGCGGCGAAGGCACCGGCCTGCTTCAGCATGCCGTCGACGATGGTGGTCTTGCCGTGGTCGACGTGGGCGACGATGGCGACATTGCGGATGTCGTGGCGCGTGGCCATGGTGTGGCGTTCTCCCGGAGTGTGAGGACGGCCCCTGCTGCGTACGTCTGTGTCACGCGGGCCCTGCCGGGCTGAACGTGCCACGGCCTCACCCCATGGTACGGGGCCGCTGCCGCTCGGGCGCCGCGGGATACGTCGGTGCAGCTCACGTGGCCTTTTGCCGCGTCCGGAGCGGATTTCCGGGCCCCGGGCGGCCGCCGCCCCCGGGGAACGCTCCGGCCGCGGGGACCTCCTCCCCGGGCACCGCGCGGGGCGACGCCGCCCGCCCGCCCCGGGGTGTTCACCCTCCGGTTCCTCGTTCGCCTCCGGTCCGTCCTTGGCCCCCGGTTCGTCGTTCACGCCCCCTTCTTCAGGAACCCCATGTCCTCGTACACCGGTGTCTCGAAGCCGAAGGCTCCCGCGTTGGCCAGGTGACGGCGGGCGGCCACGAGCTGCGGGCGCTGGTAGAGGGGGATGGAGCCGGCCGCCGCCCAGATGCGGGCGTCGGCCTTGCGCATCAGGGAGCGGACCTCGCCGTCGTCCAGGGAGGCCGCGGCCTGCTCGAAGAGGTGGTCGACCTGGTCGGTGCCCACGCGCGTGTAGTTCTGCTCGACGCTCAGGGAGCCGTCGGCGGCCGGGACCGGCTTGGCGAAGATCGGGCGGGCGTCGGTGGCGGGGAAGGCGGACGTGGGCCAGGAGTACAGGGCCAGGTCGTACTGGCCGGACGCGATGTGGTCCTTGAAGTAGCTCTCGTCGGGCACCCGGGTCACGGCCGTGCGGACGCCCACGCGGTCCAGCATGCGGGTGACCAGGGTGGCCACGGTGCTCAGGGACTCGGTGCCGGGGCCCGACGGCAGGACGAAGCGGAGGGTGAGGGCCTTGCCGTCCTTGGCGAGCCGCCGGTCGGCCGCCCCGGCGGCGGGGGCGCGGGTGCCCCGGGGGCCCGCGGTGCCCTCGGGGGCGTAGGCGCCGGGCGCGCTGCCGGCGTGGCGCTCGCCCCCGGTGTCGTGCGGCTGCCCGTCGCGGTCGGTCTTGCCGTCCCCGGAACCGCCGGCGGGGGCCGTGGTCTTCTCACCGTCCTTGCGCCGCTCGCCGCCGCCGGCCCCGGCTCCGGCGGCCTTCTCCGGCTTGCGTTCCTTCACGGGGCCGCCGCGTTCCCAGCCGGCGTCGGCGAGCAGGGCCTGCGCCGCCTTGGTGTCCTGCCCGCCGAGGGCGCCGCTGCCGTCGGCGTACGCGTCCTGGCCGGAGAGCGCGAGGTGGCTGCCGACCGGTACGGCGGGCAGGCCGAGGGGTTTCAGGACGGCGCGGGCGATCTCCTCGCGGTTCAGGGCGCGGGCCACCGCCCGGCGCACCCGCTCGTCGGCGAGCGGACCCTCGGCGCCGTTGAGGGCGAGCTGGGTGTAGGCGGGCTCGAAGGACTTGCGGACCTCGTAGCCGCGCAGCGCGCGCCGCGCGCGGTCCCGCTTCCCGGCCGCCTCGCGGGATGTCCTGCGGGCCGCCGTCTCACGCTCGGCGGCCCGCTGGTCGGTGCCCTTCGCGACGGCCCAGGAGCGCAGGGCCTCGGCGGCGGGGGACCGGTACCGCCCGGGGCCCGGGGCGGGCGCGGGGCCGGGACCGGCGAGGGAGGCCCGGGAGACGCCGGAGCGGGAGGGTCCGGCCGGGCTCATCAGTGGCGTCCGGGCCGGGGCCGGGCGGGCGGCGACCGTGATGCGGCGGGCGGCGGGGGGATCGATCTCGGCCAGGTCGACGGCTCCGGCGGTCAGCGCGGCGGCCCGCTCTTCGCGGGGCACGGCGCGCAGTTCGATGCCGTCGAGCTTGGCCCGGTCGCCCCACCAGCGCGGGTTGCGGACCAGGGTGACCTTGCCCTTCGCGCGGTCGACCCGCTTGACCGTGAAGGGCCCGGCGGTGACTTCGAGCCTGCGGCGGGCCCCGTCGTTGAAGGCGTCCGGGGCGCCCATGACCTGCTTCGGGTACAGCGGCGAGAACAGCGAGCGCCAGTCGGCGTAGGGGCGGCTGAAGGTGACCTCGACCTCCCGGTCGCCGGAGCCGCGCCGGATCTTCCGGATGCGCTCGTACCCGGCGTTGCGTGCGGTCCAGTAGGCGGTGTCCCTGCCCGACAGGGCGCGCCACTGGGCGACGAAGTCGGCGACGCCGATCTTGCGGCCGTCGCTCCAGACGGCCCGCTGGTTCAGCCGGTACCGCACGACCTGCTGGGGTTCGGTCCGGACGATCTCCGCCGACTCCAGGAAGTCGGGGTTGCTCCGTGCGCGGCCGTTGGCGTCGAGCCGGTACATCGACGGCAGCACGGCCTGGGCGATGCGCGAGGTGGTGGAGTCGGCGTCCGACTGGAACGCGTTCAGGGTCTGGGGGACCGCGTCGACCGCCCAGCGCAGGGTGTGGCCGTCGGCGACGCGGGCGCGGTCGGCGGGCGCGATGTCCTGTCCGGCGAGCGGCCTGCCGGCCTCGTCCGCAGAGGAGCAGGAGGCCAGCAGCGGCACGGCGAGGGCGCCCGCCGTGAGGAAGGTGACCGACCGCGGCACCGCGCGGCGGGAGGGAGTGCGGCGAGAGGGACCGGGTCGGGCACCGTCGTGGGACATCTCTGCTACCTCCGGAGAGCCGCGAACGTGGTGATCACTTCTGGCGGCATATGAAGCTCATCAGATGTATGCCGTCACTGAAGAGGAAACGGTTCGGCGGCATACGGCGACACGGCGGCGGCCGGGCCAAGCCCACCCGTGCGGCGCAGCAGGGCCGGGGCGTGCGCCACCACCGGGTTGGGCCCGCAGACCGGGCGCCCGGGGCCCGGCCGGTGCCCGCACCGGGCAGGAACCGCGGTGCGGGCACCGCCCGGGCCGTGTCGTCCTAGAGGGATCCCGGGTCCGGCACCCAGCCGTCCCGGTACGCCTCCCAGTCCTCCTCCGTCGCGGCGAAGTCGACGTACAGCGCGACGCCGAAGCGGGCCCGGTCGCGGTCCGTGCGGGACAGCCCGAGGCGCACGCCCCGCACGGCCGCGGACACGGTCTCGGCATGCGCCCAGTGGCCGAAACGATTCTCGTGGTAGAAGGGCAGACCCATCAGCAGGTCGGTCGAGGCCGGGGTGACCTCCAGCGCCAGCGCGGTCTGCTGGGCGACGTAGCCGCCGTAGGTGCTCTGCAGCGGCTGCATCGTGTCGTACGACATCACGGCGATCTGGTCGACGCGGCGCGCGACCTGGCCGAAGAACTCCTGCGACCACCACTTCGGGTGCCCGGCGACCGTCCCCCAGAAGGAGTGGAACCCGGGCAGCGGGTCGATCTGGTGGGCGGCGACGGACAGCAGGGCGCCCCGGTCCCGGGTCTCGCGGCGCAGGGCGTCGAGGAGTGCCAGGTAGTGGCGGTCGCCGGAGTGCAGGGGCTCCAGGTCGAAGTGGACGCCGTCGAAACCGGCGTCCAGGATCTGCCGCGTGGAGGCGAGGACGGCGGCCCGGGTCCCGGCCCGTTCCAGGCGCATGCCGTCGGGGGTCTCGGTGGCGAGCACGTCCCCGAGCCAGGCCTGGACACGGACGCGGGGCAGTTCCCGGTGCACGGCCCGGACCAGCCGGCCGGCGCGCGGGTACAGCGACTCGGGCAGCGTGCCGTCGTGCTCCAGCGGGCCCGCGTGCACGTACAGGTCCCGGATGCCGGTCCCCCTCAGCCGTCGCGCCAGCGCCGTGACGTCGGCGTCCTTCTTCCGCCCGTCGACCC
>DASTDN010000469.1:0-15338 GCA_035710365.1 Streptomyces sp.
GCCTGCACGCATGATCTTCGAGAGGACGGACACGGGGGGTGGTCTCCTTGCCGGTCGGGCCTGGGACGGTCGGTTTCCGTTGTGACTTACTGAGCAACGGCCATCGTATGCGAGGACCCCGGCGCACCGGGAGGCCTGGCGAGGCGACGACCGTGAGGCACCTTGTGTCGCTTTGGTCGGGTTCTTCTGGTCTTCTTCTTGCGGCTCCACCCTGGACAACGTCCGGCGGCCCCGGATGGTGCCGCCTCCGGGGCCCTTTTGCGCGATCCGTGACCGGACGGTCACCCGACGCGTTCGGCGGTGCGAAATCGTCGCGTCGGCACGGCCGAATGCGCAGAATCGACCGATGGAACCCGTCACGCTGACCACCGACCGCCTGCTGCTGCGCCCGGTCGGCCCGCAGGACACCGACGCCGTGCACGCCGCCGTCCAGGAGGACGACATCCGGCGCTGGACCACGCTGCCCTCCCCGTACCTTTCCGAGCACGCGCGCAGCTTCACGGAGCAGCAGGTCCCCGACGGCTGGGCGGACGGGTCGATGTTCACCTTCGGTCTCTTCCCCGCCGACGGCCGGCTGGCGGGCATGCTCGGCATCACGATGCGGCACCTGGGCATCGCCGAGATCGGTTTCTGGGCCGCGAGGGAGCACCGCGGGCTGGGCTACGTCACGGAGGCCGCGCTCACCGCCGCCCGCTGGGCGTTCACGGAGCTGCGGATCGACCGTCTGGAATGGCGTGCCGAGGTCGGCAACCACGCTTCCCGCGCCGTCGCGGAGCGCACGGGTTTCACCGTCGAGGGCATCCTGCGCGCCGCCGCGAACCACAACGGCGTACGACGCGACTGCTGGGTCGGCTCCCTGCTGCCGTCGGACCTGGGACTGCCGTCGGCGGCGCCCTACCTGCCCGCTCCCGGGGAGGCCCGGTAGCGGATCTCCCCGGCTCGCGCCGCGTTGTCAGTGCCACCTCGTATCGTGCGGAGCATGACGACCCTCCCGCGTCCCCGTACGGAACTGTCGGCAGACGACGCGCGCCGCATCGCCCTGCGGGCGCAGGGGTTCCTCGGCGCCCCCGACCGCCGCGCCGGGGTCCGCGGGGTGCTCAGACACCTCGGCGCGGTGCAGCTCGACACCATCTCGGTCCTCGCCCGCTCCCACGAACTCGTCCCGTACGCGCGCCTGGGCGCGGTCGGCCGCGGAACCGTCGAGGACGCGTACTGGCAGACGGCGGCGGAGGGCGCCGAGCCGCACGCCTTCGAGTACTGGTCGCACGCGGCGTGCATCCTGCCCGTGGAGGAGTGGCCGCACTTCGCCTTCCGCCGCCGCGCCTACCGCGACCGCCCGCACTGGAACCACCGGCTCCCGGACGGGGCGTACGACCAGGTGGTCAAACAGTTGCGCGCGGAGGGCCCCCTGACGGCGACGGAGCTGGGCGGTGCCAAGAAGACGAGCGACTGGTGGGACTGGTCGGGCACGAAGGTCGCCGTGGAGCGCGCCCTGATGTACGGCGAGGTGGTGTGCGTCGAGCGCCGCGGCTGGAAGCGGGTTTACGACCTCGCCGAGCGCGCCGTCCCGGCCGCCCTGCTGCACGACGACCTGGACGACACCGAGTGCATACGCCGCCTCGTCCGGCTGGCCGGGCAGGCGCTGGGGGTCGGCACCCGCGCGGACATCGCCGACTACCACCGGCTCAAGGCGGAGCAGGTCGACGCGGTGATCGCGGACTCGGGTCTGGTCCCGGTGACGGTGACGGGCTGGGGCAGGTCCGCCTGGGCCGACCCGGCCGCCCTGGAGACCGCGCCGCGCGGCCGGCACCGCACCACCCTGCTGTCGCCGTTCGACTCCCTGATCTGGGAGCGGGCGCGCACGGAGCGGATCTTCGGCTTCACCCACCGCCTGGAGGCCTACGTCCCCAGGCCCAAGCGGGTGTACGGCTACTTCGCGATGCCGGTCCTGTCGGGCGGGCGGCTCGTCGGCCGGGTGGACCCGGCCCGCGAGGGCCGCACGCTGGTGGCCCGGCAGGTCACGCTGGAGAACCCGAAGGCGGTCCCCGGGGTGGCTCGGGCCCTGGTGGAGGCGGCCGACTGGGTGGGCTGCACGGACGTGCGCGTGGAGCGCGTCGATGCGCCGGAGCTGCGCGAGCCGCTGGCACGGGAGCTGGCGGCGCTGCTCGCCTGAGCGGGACACGGCGACGGCCGCCTGGGCGGTCCGCCCCGGCTCACCTGATTTCGAGGATCTTCTCCCGCATCGCGTACACCACGGCCTCCATCCTGGAATGCAGTTGCAGCTTCTCCAGAATGTTGCGCACGTGGTTCTTCACGGTGTTCTCGGAGATGAACAGCTCCTTGGCGATGTCCCTGTTGTTCATGCCCGTGGCGACGAGTTTCAGGACCTCCAGTTCCCGGTCCGTGAGCCGGGGCGCGGGTACGAGCCGGCGCTCGTCGGTGCGCTGGATCATCGATTTGAACTCGGTGAGGAGCTTCGACGCCATCGAGGGACTGATCTGCGACTGGCCGTCGGCCACCGCTCGAATCGCGGTGGCCACTTCGTCCGTGGAGATCTCCTTGAGGAGGTAGCCCGTCGCGCCCGCCTTGATCGCGTCGTAGAGGTCGGCTTCCTCGTCGCTTATCGTCAACATGATGATCTTGGCGCTGGGGGCGACTTCCTTGATGGAGGTGCACGCCTCGATACCGCCGCGCTTGGGCATCCGTACGTCCATCAGCACGATGTCGGGCAGCAGGTCGGCGGCCTTCTCCACGGCCTCGGCACCGTCGCCCGCCTCGCCGACGACCTGGATGTCCTCCTCGGCGGCGAGCACGATCTCCAGACCGCGGCGGAACAGGGCGTGGTCGTCCACGACCAGGACTCTGATCGGTTCCTTGCGCGAGGTGCCGCCCTCGTCCGGGCTCGTGCCGACGACGCGGTCGTCGGCACCCCCGGCACGCATCGGTCCGAAGGTGTCCGCCATCGTTCCTCCCCCTGAAGGCTGCGGCCTGTGGCCCCGGGCCATTGCCAACGCGAGGCAATCACCCACCGGTTGGGCCGTTGCCGCCATGATTCCATGCCGCGACGGCACCACGACGACACTGCGGCGGCGGTGCGGGGGCCCACGGTGGGCTCGATACGGGCGCACTCCCCCGCACACCGGTGCCCCTGGGGGCGCGCACGCGCGCTCCAGGGGCACCGCCGTCATGGCCGCCCGGCGGCATCAGCCGCCGAGCGAACCGCCCGCGTCGGGGGAAGGCGCCTGCGTGACCATGGTGTCCGTCCTGAGGTGGATCACGCCGTAGTCGTAGGCGTGCCGCCGGTAGACGACGGCCGGTTCCTTGGTGTCGGAGTCGACGAACAGATAGAAGTCGTGCCCGACCAGTTCCATCTCGTAGAGGGCCTGGTCGAGGGACATGGGGGCTGCGACGTGTGTCTTCTCGCGGACGACCAGCGGGCCGTCACCCTGCACCTCCAGCGAGCCGATCTTCTTGGTGGGCACGGCCTCGGGCTTCTCGGGCCGACGCGCGCCGGTTCCGTTGAGGATGGCCGCGTCGGGGACGTGGTCGGGGACTTCGGCGGCCGTGAGGCGGCGCGCGCCGCGCCGGGAGTACCGCTTGTCGTGCTGCTTGCGCAGCCGGGCGTCCAGTTTCTCCGCCGCCAGATCGAGCGCCGCGTACGGGTCGCTCGCCGCTGCCTCCGCCCGGATCACCGGCCCGCGGGAGCGGAGTGTGATCTCCACCCGGTCGCAGCGGTCGGCCTGTCGAGGGTTGGGCTCCTTGGACACCTCGACGTCGAGGCTGATCACCTTGCCGTCGAGCTTCTGGATCTTGTCCAGCTTCAGCTTCTCGGCCACGTGCTTGCGGAACCGCTCGGGCACCTCGGTCTTGCGGCCCTTGACGACGATGTCCACGCAGAACTCCGTTCCCGGATCACTCCGCTGCGGTGCGGAGTGTCTCCCTTTCGCACCAGGCTCCGGCGGAAACCAGAGCCTCGGACTCGGTGACTTCCACCTCCTCCCCCGTGGGCGCGATCTCCACTCCACCGGCTCGGGGGAATGTGGATATTCCCGCGGCGCGGCGTTCGGATAAGAGAGGTGTGGCCTGCGGCTTTGCCTCTCAACCGAACATATCTCGCCCGGACGGATGTCGTCACCCTGTAACTCCGCCTACCTCCGTTCCGGTGAATTGACCTGCCCACAACCTGCAACGATGCAGGTCGTCCTGTCAGTTCCGGTTTAATTCGAAAGAATCTGGTGACGCCGCGACGACTGCCGCGCTGATCTCGTTCCCGGCGCGGTTCGTCCCGGTCGTACGCGGGCCCGTAGAGGGCCTGTTCGTCCTCTCCTGCGCTCCAGACTTCTGTTTCTCACTGCCTTCCCCCCTCGCTCGCGCATACACCGCCGATTCCACACACTCACCAACTCTGACCGTTTCCCGATACGGGCCGGAGGCGGGTGCCTCCGGTGCGGAGGCAGGCGGACGGGGGGACGGGGCGGGCGAGTTCCGGTACTGCGCGTGGGTGCCCGTCCGCGTGCGGGCGGCGGTCTCCTGCCGCGCCTCGCCCCGCTCCCCGTCTCGCCGCGCCACCGCCTCCCACCGCGGCCCCGCACGCCCCGCCGCCTCCCGTCCCGCCACTTCCCAGCCGGTTTCCTCCCGTGCCGCCGCCTCCCGTCCCGTCCCGGGCCGTTCCCCTGCCTCCCGCACGGCTCGGGCCGCCTCCGCGAGGGAGGCACCGGTCGTCATCAGGTCGTCCACGAGCACGACGCGCCCCGCCGCGAGCAGCCCGGCGCCACCGGCGACGACACTCAGCGCCCCCGCCAGGTTCGTCCTGCGCTGCCGGGAGTCGAGCCCCGCCTGGTCGGCCACGGCACGCCGCTGGCGCAGCACGGCGGCCACCCGCGCCGACGTCCCGGCCCGCCGCAGAGCGGCCGCGGCCGCGAGCGCGATCCGCCGTGCGGGATCGTGCCCGCGCGCCCGCACCGCCCGGCCCGCGGACGGCACGGGAACGAGCAGCACCGGGCCCTCCCGATCCGCCGCCCCGCTCTCCCGCAGCCCCGCACGCACCGCTCCCGCCAGAGCCGCACCCAGCGGACCGGCGAGTGCCAGGGCGCCGCGCTCCTTGTGGGCCAGCAGCACCGCACGCACCTCGTCGGCGTACCGGGCCGCCGCGTGCACCACGGGCAGCCCGGGAGGTTCCGGCACCGGCCGCACCCGGGTCGGTGCGGCCCCGCTCAGGGCGGCACGGCACTCAGGGCAGAGCACCGTGCGAGGCATTCCGCAGCCTCCGCACTCGGCCGGGAGCACCAGGTCGGTGAGGTCCTGCCACCACCCCCGCATGTCCACCACTGTGCCAAGCCGCACAGAACCGGGCCACCCCTGTGGAAAACCCCTGTGGACAACGCCGGAGGCTGCCGCGCCGCCCGGCCCGGGGTCCCTTCGCCGCTGAGTCTGTCGGGAGCCGGTCAGGTTCACAGCCTCACGGGCCGCGCTGCCTGACGCGCCGCAACGGATGCCGCCCGCGGCCTCTCGCGATGGTGGAGGGACGGCGAGGGCCGGAAAGGGCTCTGGCCGTCGCGGCCGGGACGCCGACGGCCGAGGTGAGTCACCCCGGCCGGTCGTCCGTCACCGCAGGCGTACGTTCGTCACCCCGGATAGACGGGTGCCGTCCCCTCCGTCACCTTCTGCCACTGGGACCCCGGCGGGAGTCGCACGATCCCGTCCTCCGAGTTCGCCACCAGCGGCATCGTGTCGTCCTGGCAGGCGGCGATCTCCTCGACGCCGGTCAGCGCGGTGGGCGCCTGCTCCTCGGGGGTGGAACCGTCGCTCTGGACGTACCTCATCTGCTGCACGCCGCCCTCCTCGCGCCCGACCACCACGAGCCGGCTGTCACCGGCCCAGGACATGGCCGTGACCTCCTCCAGCCGCGGGGTCGCGGAACGCAGTTCGAGGACGGTGACCGTCGGCCGTTCGTCCGACCGGTCGCCCGGCTCGATCCGCCCGATGAGCAGGGAACGCTTGCCGTCCTTCTCGACGACGAGCGCGATCCGCACCCCGTCGGCGGCCACGCGCACGGCCCGGATCTGGCCGTCGAGGCCGGGTGTCTCCACCTCGATCGGCTCACCCGCGCCCCTCTCCAGCAGCAGCAGCCGCGGGTCGGCGGGATCGCGGTCGGCCACCCACAGGTCGCCCCGCGCGTCCCAGCTCGGCGTCGTCAGCCGGTTCTCCTCGGTCTTGCCCGCGCTGCGCAGCACGGGCTCACCCAGCGAACCGCCCGACACCAGCGCCCCGACGTACAGTGCCTTGCCGTCCAGTCCGACCCCGGCCGCGGTGTGCTCGTCGCGGGAGACGGCGGCCGCGCGCAGCTCGGTGCTGCCGTCCCCGAGCGCCCCCGGCACCGGCTCCGCGCCGGGGGGGGCGTCCTCCTCGGTGCTCATCCGCGCCAGCCTGCGCTTCTCGTCGAGGAAGTACAGGTACTCGGGGCGCTGCTCCGCGCTCAGCGCGGCGACCGTGCCGGCGTGGTCCTCCTCCAGCGAGCACAGCTCTCTCCCGCCGGAGCGCAGCTCCACCTCGTCCACCGCGGGCGTGAGGTGCTGCAGCGTGAACAGCAGTTGCGCCGCCATCTCCTCGCACCGGCCCGGGCCGACCCGGGCCGCCCTGGCGTTCAGCGGCACGGTCAGTCTGTTCTGGTCGTCGGGTGCCAGCACCTCGGAGTCCGCCAGATCCGTGCCCGTCGGGAAACTCGACCGGACGACGGGACCGAGCCAGGTCGTCGGCCCGCTGAGCACCGAGCGCACGAGCTGCGCCATCGGGTCGACGCGCCGTCGCACGTACACGGGGTCCGCCACGGCCGTCGGCTGCGGGCTCTCCCCCGCCCCGGTGTTCGAAGCGAAGTAGTACTTGTTGACCGACATGTAGTTGCGCTGGAAGTCCGACTTGCCCATGACGACGCCCTGCGGCAGCGAGTCGATCCGCCACTGCCCGCTCTCGGGGTCCTTCGTCAGGTGCACGGTTTTGCTGTAGGCGCCGGTGACGGGGACGTACGCCTGCTGCGCGTCGACCGTGGCGACCTTGTTTCCGGACATCGTGAACGTGAAGTCCCTGCCGTCCTCGCGGCTGCCCACGGGTTCGGGTTTGGTCCCCGGCGCGTCCTCCAGCACCGTCGTGGACTGCTTGGGGCGCCAGGTGCTCACCGCCTCGCCGGTGAGGTACTTGCCGGCCGTCTCGTAGTTCGGGTCGTCACTGGTCAGCGCCTCCAGGAAGCCCTGGACGATCTCGGACGGCGAGGCGTCCTCGTGCGGCGGCATGGCGAACACCCGGACCTGCGTGTCCTGCCGCGCCGTGGACTCCACGCCCCGCAGGTCCCCGCTGTCGGGCATGGAGGCACAGCCCGCCAGCAGCACGGCACCGCACACGGCGTACACCGCCGCGCGTGCCGTGCGCCGTCGGCCGCCCCCCGCGCGGTCAGCGCCCACGACTCGTCTCCCCCCGCCTGTGCCCGTCCCGCGACCCGCCGTCCGGCCGGCCCGCTTGGTCGTCGCGGGCCGTGCCGGTGCCGGGTGAGCCGTCCCGGTGCGCATCGGCGTCGTGGGGTACGTCCACGTCGTCGTGCGCCGGTTCCCCGGGCTCCTCGGCTCCCGTCCCATGACCGTCCTGTGGATGCGCCGGCTCCGGCGCCCCCGCGACGTCCAACGTGCCGGAGGCGTCCAAGGTGCCCGGCACACCGGGCGAGTCCGAATCGACCGCGGCGTCCGTCGCCCCCGAGTCGGCACGAGGAACCACGCGCGCGCCGTTGCCGGGCAGCGCGGTGGGGTCGGCCCCGGGTGCCGGGGCCGACGGGCGCTGCCCGGTGGACTCGCATGCGGAGTCCGCCACTCCCGGCTGCCGCTCCGGCGCGGTGGCGCTCTCGTCGCCGCCTTCTCCGGCGCGCGGCGTACCGGCGTCGGCGAGGTCGCGGTTGCGCCGCGAGTCCGGGGGCTCCAGCGGTATCGGCGAGCCCCGCAGCGGCTCGTCCGCGGTCCTCGGCAGCGTCAGCCGGAACTGCGAGCCGCCGCCCGGCTCCCCCCACGCCTGCAGCCAGCCGCCGTGCAGCCGCGCGTCCTCCAGCGCGATGGACAGCCCCAGGCCCGTACCGCCCGTGGTGCGCGCGCGTGCCGGGTCGGCCCTCCAGAAGCGGCTGAACACGCGCGTGGCCTCACCGGGCTTGAGACCGACTCCGTAGTCACGCACCGCGACCGCCACCGCGCCGCCCGCCGCGGCCAGCTTGACGACGACGTCCCGGCCGTCGCCGTGCTCGACGGCGTTGGCGACCAGGTTGCGCAGCACGCGCTCCACGCGCCGCGCGTCGGCCTCGGCGACGACGGGCTGCTGGTCGCCCACGACCCTGATCCGCGAGCCCTTGCGCTCCGCGAGCGGCTCGGCACCGCTGACCACCCGGCGGACCACGACGCGCAGATCGACCGGCTCGGCCTCCAGCGCCGCGGCGCCCGCGTCGAAACGGCTGATCTCCAGCAGGTCCGCGAGCAGCGACTCGAACCGGTCCAGTTGGTCGGCGAGCAGCTCGGCCGACCGTGCGGTCACCGGGTCGAAGTCCGCCCGCGCCTCGTGGATGACGTCGGCGGCCATCCGTACGGTCGTCAGCGGTGTGCGCAGCTCGTGCGACACGTCCGACACGAAGCGGCGCTGCATCCGCGACAGGTCCTCCAACTGGTTGATCTTGAGTTGAAGGTTCTGCGCCATCTTGTTGAAGGCCTCGCCGAGACGCGCGATGTCGTCCTCGCCGGTGACCTTCATGCGTTCCTGGAGCTGGCTGGCGGACAGCCGCTCGGCGATGCTCGCCGCCATCCGTACGGGCGTCACCACCTGCCGCACCACGAGCCAGGCGATCGCCCCGAGGAGCACGACGACGAACAGGCCGGCCGTCGCGAGCGTGCCCTTGACCAGGCTGAGGGACTTCTCCTCCTGGGTGAGCGGGAAGAGGTAGTACAACTGGTACGGGGTGCTGTTGGGGTCGTTGACCTGCTTGCCGATGACCAGGGCGGGCTGGGACACCTTGCCGGTGTTGGCGTTGTAGACGATGCGGGTGTAGCTCTGCGCGGCGCCCGTGTCGCGGTCGATCCGCGCACGCAGTGCCTCGGGCACACTCGCCGTCGGATTCACGCCACCGGAGGCGCGCGGTCCGCGCCCGCCGCTGTCGCTGCCCGCGCCGGACGGCGGCAGGGTCACCACGTCGAAGGCGCTCTGACCGCCGCTGGACAGCGAATAGACCAGGTCGCTCATCCACTGGATGACGTTCTGAGAACGGCCGTCCGCGGCCGTGGTGTCGTCGCCGGTCCCGCTCGCGGTCTCGTCCGCCTTCTGCTTGGCCACCGCGAAACCGCCCGTGGCCTGGCTCTGCGACGCCTTCACCTTGGCGTCCAGCAGTCCGTTGCGGACCTGCCCGATGACGACGAAGCCCAGCAGCAGCACGACGCCCAGCGACATCAGCAGCGTGGTCGCGACCACCTTGAGCTGGATGTTGCGCCGCCACAGCCGTACGACCGGCAACAGGGGCCGGCGTATCCAGCGCAGCAGCAGACGCAGCACCGGGCTGCCCTGCATGCCGCCCTGGACCAGCCCGCCCTCCAGGAAGCGGTCCCAGCGGGAACCCGGTCCCCTGCGGCCGACAGGCCGCTCCGCGCGGACTCCGGTACGGCCCGGCGCCGAAGCGGCACTGTCCCTGGACATGTCAGCTCGGCCCGGCCTTGTATCCGACACCGCGCACGGTCACCACGATCTCGGGCTTCTCCGGGTCCTTCTCGACCTTGGAACGCAGCCGCTGCACGTGCACGTTCACCAGGCGGGTGTCCGCCGCGTGCCGGTAGCCCCAGACCTGCTCCAGCAGGACCTCCCGGGTGAAGACCTGCCACGGCTTGCGCGCCAGCGCGACCAGCAGGTCGAACTCCAGCGGCGTCAGCGCGATCGACTGCCCGTCCCGCTTCACGGAGTGACCGGCCACGTCGATGACGAGGTCACCGATGGCGAGCTGCTCGGGGGCCGGCTCCTCCGACCTCCGCAGCCGCGCCCGGATCCGGGCCACCAGTTCCTTGGGCTTGAACGGCTTCACGATGTAGTCGTCGGCGCCGGACTCCAGGCCCACCACGACATCGACGGTGTCACTCTTCGCCGTGAGCATCACGATCGGCACCCCGGACTCCGCCCTGATCAGGCGGCACACCTCGATGCCGTCCCGGCCGGGCAGCATCAGGTCCAGGAGCACCAGGTCGGGCTTGGTCTCACGGAAAGCGGCCAGCGCCTTGTCGCCGTCGGCTACGAAAGACGGCTCAAAACCTTCACCACGCAGCACGATGCCCAGCATCTCGGCAAGTGCGGTGTCGTCGTCGACGACAAGGACTCGTCCCTTCATGAACGACATCATCCCATTAGCTAATCGTTACCTGGCATGACCTGGCACACAGCGCGGCCAGTGACTCCGCCGTCACCGGCGACACCGCGCCCTCTTCGGTGACTATCGCGGTCACCAGCTCCGGAGGCGTCACGTCGAACGCAGGGTTGTACGCCCCCGTCCCCACGGGCGCCACCGGAATCCCCCCTCCCGTTCCCCCCACCGACCTGTGCGGGGCGGTGATCTCCGTCACCTCATGGCCTGGGCGCTGTTCGACCTCGATGGACGCGCCGTCCGGCGTGTCGGGGTCGATCGTCGTCACCGGCGCCACCACGACGAACGGCACGTGGTGGTACCGCGCGAGCACCGCGAGCGGATAACTCCCCACCTTGTTCGCCACCGACCCGTCGGCCGCGATGCGGTCGGCCCCGATGAGCACCGCGTCCACCTCCCCGGCGGCGAACAGGGAGCCCGCCGCGTTGTCCGTGAGGAGCGTGTGCGCCATCCCGTTGCGCGCAGCCTCGTACGCCGTCAGGCGGGCGCCCTGCAGCAACGGGCGCGTCTCGTCCACCCACAGCCGACTCAGCCGCCCCGCCCGGTGCGCCGCCAGTGCCACCGCGAACGCTGTCCCCTCCCCGCCCGACACCAGCGCACCGGTGTTGCAGTGGGTCAGGATGCGGTGCCCTCCGGCCGACAGCAGCTCGTCGAGCAGCGCCAGGCCGTGCCGTGCCATCCGGGTGCTGGCCTCGGCGTCCTGCTCGTGCAGGTGTCGCGCGGCGGCCAGCGCCGCCCCGGCCGCCTGTGCCGTACTCCCGCCCCGCGCCAGCACGTCCTCGTGGGCGGACAGGGCCCGGCGCACGCCGAGCGACAGGTTCACCGCCGTCGGGCGGGCGCCCGCCAGCGCGTGGGCCGCCTCCGCCACGTCGTGACCCCGGGCGGCGGCGAGCGCGACGCCGTACGCACCCGCGATGCCGAGCACCGGCGCCCCGCGCACGGCGAGCGACCGGATCGCGTCGACCAGGGCCGGCGCGTCCGTGCAGACGAGCCGGGTCTCCTCCGCGGGCAGCCTCGTCTGGTCGAGCAGGACCACCACGGGACCCTCGGGTGGTTCCTCCCAGCGGATCGCGGGTTGCTCCGCCGGCCGTTTGTCCTCGCCGCCTGATTGCACGTACTGATCAGCCATGCCGCCAGTCTGCCCCCTGCGGCGCGGACAATTGAAGGTGCGCAGCCCATGCCGCCGCCGGTTGTGCCGTCACCACCCCATGGCACGATGGCTGCCAACCTGCCGCCGCGACCGCGGACGGGCACCGTGAAGGAGCGACGATGAACGACACTCCGGGCTGGGCCTCGCCCGGATCCACCTCGTCCGAGGAACGGGAGCCCGGCGCGCCCGGCCCCGCCCAGCCCGGCCCCGCTGAGCCCGCGGACCAGTCGCCGGACCGGTCGGGACAGGACCCGCAGGGCCCCGGCACGAAGTGGTCGAAGGAACAGCCACCACCGGCCCAGTGGTCCGCACCCGCCGCTGCTCCCGGCCCCGCGGCGCCCGGCCCCGCCCGGCCGCCCGCCCCGGGCGGCTGGGGAACCCCGCCGTCCGGCCCCCGCCAGGGCGGGTACGGCGGCGGCCACGGTGCCTGGGGCGGCGGCTGGGGAGGCCCTCCGCCCGCGGCCAGGCCCGGCGTGATCCCGCTGCGCCCGCTGGGCGTGGGCGAGATCCTCGACGGCGCCGTCTCCACCATGCGCACCTACTGGCGCACCGTCCTCGGCATCTCGCTGAGCGTCGCCGTGGTCACCGAGATCGCCGTCGTCCTGCTCCAGGCCCTCGCCCTGGACGGCATCGCCACCGACGCCCTCCAGGACCCCGACGCCACCCCCGGTGAACTGGGCCGCGCCATGGGCGACCTCATGCTCGACACCGGAGTCGTGTTCCTGGTGTCCCTCATCGGCACGATCCTGGCCACCGCCCTGCTCACGACCGTCACCAGCCGCGCGGTGCTCGGCAGGCAGGTCACGCTCGGCGAGGCGTGGCGCGACGCCCGGCCGCAGGTGCCGAAGCTGTTCGGCCTGATCTTCCTGCTGCTCCTCATCACCCTCGGTGTCGTCGCGGCCGGCACGCTGCCGGGCTTCCTCCTGATCGTTACAGCCGGCGAGGAGGCGGGCGCCGGGCTGACCGTCCTCGGCGCTCTGGGCGCCGGGATCGTGGCGCTCTGGCTGATGATCCGCTTCTCGCTGGCCTCCCCGGCCCTCATGCTGGAGAAGCAGGGCATCAAG
Organism: Streptomyces sp.; assembly: GCA_035710365.1. Lineage (GTDB taxonomy): Bacteria > Actinomycetota > Actinomycetes > Streptomycetales > Streptomycetaceae > Streptomyces. Next base: position 12,632 of record DASTDN010000469.1, read on the forward strand.
AGGGCACTGGCCCGCTCCGCCAAGCTGGTCCGGGGCGTCTGGTGGCGGGTCCTCGGCGTCCAACTGCTGGCCACACTCATCGCCAACGTCGTCGCGTCCCTCGTGGTGATCCCCTTCACCTTCCTCGCCGCCGCCGTCAGCGGAGACGACGCCTCCGGCTTCCTCGCCGGCAGCGGCGACGTCGGCTGGACGTTCCTCGTGGTCAGCGGTATCGGCGCCGTGATCGGGTCGATGATCACCTTCCCGATCAACGCCGGCGTGACCGTCCTGCTCTACATCGACCAGCGCATCCGCCGCGAGGCCCTCGACCTCGAACTGGGCCGAGCCGCAGGCCTCGGGGGCTACGGCTCCGACGCCGCCCCGCGGAGCTGATGCGGTGAGTCCCGCGGGGGGAGTCCGCACCGCGGCGCTGTCCCGCGCGGGCGCCGCACTCCTGCGGTCCGGGGACGAGCCGCCCCTCACCGTCCCCCGCGGCCCCGCGCGGGAGGCGGCACGGCGCGAGCTGTCCAAGGGCATGTACCACGAGAACGACCCCGGCCTTTTCGAGCGAGCCCTCGACGCCTTCTGGAACTGGATCGACCGCCTCTTCGGCGCCGCCTCGGCAGCCACCCCGGGCGGAGTCCTCGGCCTGCTGGCCGTCATCGCGGCCGTCCTCGCCGTCCTCGGCGCCCTGTGGTGGCGGCTCGGCACGCCCCGCCGCCGTCCCGCCACCGCGCCCGCACTGTTCGGCGACCGTCCCCGCGGCGCCGCCGAACACCGCGCCGCAGCCGAGGCGCACGCCGCCCGGGGCCACTGGAACCAGGCCGTCCAAGAACGCATGCGGGCCCTCGTCCGCGCCCTCGAAGAGCGCGCCCTTCTCGACGTCCGTCCGGGCCGCACCGCCGACGAAGCCGCCTGTGACGCCGGCCGCGCCCTGCCCGCCCACGCCGACCGCCTGAGCACGGCCGCCCGGGACTTCGACGACGTGACGTACGGCGGACGGACCGCCACCGAGCAGTCGTACGACCGGATCGCGGAACTCGACCGCGAACTCGACCGCACCAAGCCGGCCCGGACGCCTCCGGCAGCCAGCAGCACCCACAGCACCGAAGACCACCCCCGCCGGGGAGCCCCGGGGTGACGGCCCAGGCCACGCCTCCGTCCACCTCGGCCTCCCCCACCGCCCGCCAGGTGTGGACCCGCACGCGAGGTCTCGCACTCGCCGTGGTCCTGCTGCTCACCGCGGCCGTCGCACTCGCCGTGCTCCGATCCGGCGGCCACCACGAACACCTGGACCCGCGCTCCGCCGACCCCGGGGGCAGCCGGGCGGTCGCGGAACTCCTCGCCGACCGGGGCGTGTCCACCCGCGTCGTCACCACCCTGGACCGGGCCGCCGACGCCGCCGGCCCCGACACCACCCTGCTGGTCGCCACCCCCGACCTGCTGACCGGACGTCAGCAGTCCCTCCTGCGCGCGTCCTACGCCGACACCGGCGGCCGCACCGTCCTCGTCGCCCCCAAAAACGCCTCCGTCGCACGCCTCGCCCCCGGCGTCACCGCCGCCCCGTCCCGCGCCAGTGACCCCACACTCGCCCCGGGCTGCGCGCTCCCCGACGCCCGGCGCGCGGGCAGCGCCGACACCGGCGGCATCCGCTACCGCACCACCCGCCCCGACGCCGACACCTGCTACCCCAGCGAGGGCCTCCCCTCCCTCCTGCGCCTCCCGGACACCTCCACGGGCGGCGACACCGTCGTCCTCGGCGCCCCCGACATCCTCCTCAACGACCGGCTCGACGACGAGGGCAACGCCTCCCTCGCTCTCCAGCTCCTCGGTTCCCGCCCCCACCTCGTCTGGTACCTCCCCTCCCTCTCCGACACCTCGGCCGCCACCCCCGACGAGCAGCGCAGCCTCTTGGACCTGCTCCCCTCCGGATGGCTCTGGGGCACGCTGCAACTCTTCATCGCGGCAGCCCTGGCCGCCCTCTGGCGGGCACGCCGACTCGGCCCCGTCGTGCCCGAGAAACTCCCTGTGGCGATCCGCGCCTCCGAGACCGTCGAAGGCCACGCCCGCCTCTACCGCACGGCGAACGCCCGTGACCGCGCCGCCGCCGCTCTTCGCTCCGCCACCCGCACCCGCCTCGCCCCCCTCGTCGGCGTCCCCGTCTCCCAGGCGCACGCGCCCGAGGCCCTGCTCCCCGCGCTCTCCGCCCACCTGCACGGTGACGGACAAGCCCGGCACGCCCTCCTCTTCGGCCCGCCGCCCCGGGACGACGCGGCACTCGTGGCCCTCGCCGACCGACTCGACGCCCTCGAAAGTGAGGTACGCCGTCCATGATGGACCCGACCACTGACAACGCCGCGAACACGGCCGATCCGGGGGCCGCCCGCGCCTCCCTGGAAGCCCTGCGCACCGAGATCGCCAAGGCCGTGGTCGGCCAGGACCCCGCCGTGACCGGCCTGGTCGTCGCCCTGCTGTGCCGCGGCCACGTCCTCCTCGAAGGCGTCCCCGGCGTCGCCAAGACCCTCCTCGTCCGCGCCCTCGCGGCCTCCCTCGAACTCGACACCAAGCGCGTCCAGTTCACCCCCGACCTCATGCCCGGCGACGTCACGGGCTCCCTGGTCTACGACGCCCGCACCGCCGAGTTCTCCTTCCAGCCCGGCCCGGTCTTCACGAACCTCCTGCTCGCCGACGAGATCAACCGCACGCCCCCCAAGACGCAGTCGTCCCT
>DASTDN010000470.1:0-5105 GCA_035710365.1 Streptomyces sp.
CTGGCGGTCGTCACGATCCGACCTCCCCCTTCGGAGATCTCACGGGGTTAACTGTCTGAGGTGGCGACCAGGTCGATCCGTCGTCGCGGGTGCCGGACCTGCCCGTCGCGTTGTTGGCACTCTCCTGGGGGGAGTGCCAGAGCTGAGACTATGACCGCGATTAGCACTCGGTCAAGCGGAGTGCCAATTACCCGCGGCGCGTCCTGGAGCGGGCCGGGTTTTTCGCGCCGGTGCGCGGGAGCGGGCGGCCCCTGTCACGCGACCGGGGCGCGCGGGTGTTCGGTCGCCGCCGCGCCGGTGCGCCGCTTCGGCACCGGAGGGACCCCGCCCCGGGGCGCCGGAAGGGCCGGCGGCCGCGTAGTCCTCCAGCCGGGCCACCCTCATGCCCCGTTTCGCGATGTGCCGCAGCAGGCGGAGGGTGCGGGCCCGCAGGGTGAGGGACGGGGAGTCCGCGGCCGGGAGGGAGACGATGTCGCCCGGGGCCAGCCGCGGGGCACCGCCGGTGAAGGTGAGGCCGCCGTCGCCGTTCAGCACCGCCCGCCACAGGACGAGCGCGCGGATGCCGCAGTCCGCCGCGGCCCGGCGGGTCGTCGTGTCGTAGCGGCCGTACGGCGGGCGGAAGAGGTCGGGACGGACGCCGAAGCGGGACCTGAGCTTGTGCTGCTGGCCGCAGATCTCCGCGCGCTGCCCGGCGTACGGCAGGCCGGGAAGTGCCGGATGGTCCAGGGTGTGGTTCTGGATGCTCGCGCCGACCGCGCGCAGCCGGGCGAAGTGGGCGTAGCCCGGCCCGGCGACGCTGTCCGTGAGGAACATGGTCACCGGCAGCCGGCGTTCGCGGACCAGGCCGACGAAGGCGGGGTCGCGCTCGGCACCGTCGTCGTACGTCAGGAAGACCACCGGGTCGCGGGTGGGGACGCGGTCGATCACCGGGGGGAGCTGGCGGGGCACGGCGGGGGCGCGGCGGGTCGCGGGGGCGTCCGGGGCGCCGTCCGAGGGGGCGGCCGGGGTGTCCGGGGCGGGGGTGCAGGCCGTGAGCAGCAGGGCGGCCAGGAGGGCCACGGGGCAGGCCCAGTTCTTATCGGTTTGTCGCACTGCTCGCATGGGGCCGGATCTTCCCAGGCGGGTGGCCGGGAGCCGGTCCGGCAGCGCCGTCGGAGGCACGGCGTCCGCCGGTTGGCCCACAATGACCCGGTGAACGACCTCGCTCCCCTGCTGAGTCCCGAAGGCCGCGCCCTCCTGGAGGAGGTGCGCGGCACCACGCCCGCCGAGGAACTCGCCGTCGCCACGCGGCTGCGCCGTGAGCATCCGGCCGGGCTGGTGTCGGCGGCGCTCGGGCAGGCCCGGCTGCGGCAGCGGGCGGTGGCGAAGTTCGGGGCCGAGGACGCCGGGCGGATGTTCTTCACGCCGAACGGGGTGGAGCAGTCGACCCGGGCGGCCGTCGCGGCGCACCGGGCGGGCAGGTTCGCCGGTCTCGGCGTGGCCTCGGTAGCCGATCTGTGCTGCGGGATCGGCGGGGACGCGATCGCGCTGGCGCGGGCCGGCATCCGGGTCCTCGCCGTGGACCGCGACCCGCTGACGGCGGCGGTGGCGCGGGCGAACGCCGAGGCGCTGGGGCTGGCCGGGCTGATCGAGGTGCGGGAGGCGGACGTCACGGAGGTGGACACCGCCGGTTTCGACGCCGTCTTCGTCGATCCGGCGCGGCGCGGCGGCCGGGGCCGGATCTTCGACCCCGAGGCGTACTCCCCGCCCCTGTCCTGGGCGGTGCGGGCGGCCGGTGCGGCGCCCCACGCGGCCCTGAAGGTCGCTCCCGGCATTCCGCACGAGGCGGTGCCGGAGCCGGCGGAGGCCGAGTGGATCTCGGACGGCGGGGACGTCAAGGAGGCGGTGCTGTGGTTCGGGACGGAGCCGGGCGCCGTGCGGGCCACCCTGCTGCCGGGGCCGCGCAGCCTGCTGTCCCGGGGGCTGCCCGACCCGGCCGTGCGTCCCGTGGGCCGGTACCTCTACGAGCCCGACGGTGCCGTCGTCCGCTCCCATCTGGTCGCCGAGGTCGCCGAACAGGTGGGGGGCGGGCTGCTCGACGCGACCATTGCGTACGTCACCTCGGACATCCTGCGGCCGAACCCGTACGCGACGGCGTACGAGATCACCGACCGGCTTCCCTTCCACGTCAAGAGGCTGAAGGCGCTGCTGCGGGAGCGGGGGGTCGGGGTGCTGACCGTGAAGAAGCGCGGGTCGGCCGTCGGGCCGGAGGAACTGCGCCGCAAGGTCAGGCCGCAGGGGCCGAACGCGGCGACGGTGTTCCTGACGCGGGTGGCGGGCGCGCCGACGATGCTGATCGGGCACCCCGTCTGAGCGGTGCGGCGGTCCGGGCGTCCGGTGTCACCTCGGCCGGCGCACGGCGCGGCGGCGTGGCCCGCTCGCGGGCGTCGCGGGTGGGGCGGCCGCGCGGGTGACCGCGGCGGCGGCCCCCGCCGTCCCCGCGCCGCCGGTCCTCGCGGCGCCGCCGCTCGCTCAGTCCGCGCCCAGGGACTCGAACCGCCAGCGGTGCACGGTCCGGGTCACCAGTTCCTCGGGCGGGTCGGGCAGTTCGGGCACCGTCGCGTCGTGCGCGGCCTCCCACCAGGTGATCACCAGCACCCGGTCCTGCGGGGCGCGGAAGGTCTCCCGGCGCAGGGGCCGCGCCGGGAGTTCCCGGGCCCGCGCCCAGGCGAGCAGGTCCGCGCCCCGGCCGTCGGCGGCCCGCGCCTCCCACATCAGGGCGACCGTCATGCGTACAGGTTCTCCCCGCTGCCCGCTCCGGCCCCGTGCAGGTGGTCGTGGCCGGGCACGTGGGGCTCCGTCACCGGCAGGGAGGAGTCCGCGGACAGGTCCCAGCCGGAGGCCGGGCGGTTGCGGGCCACCATCTCCGCGCCGAGGGCCGCGACCATCGCGCCGTTGTCCGTGCACAGGTTGGGGCGCGGGACGCGCAACCGGATGCCGGCCGCCTCGCAGCGCTCCAGGGCGAGCGCCCGCAGCCGGGAGTTTGCGGCCACGCCGCCGCCGATCATCAGGTGGTCGACGCCCTCGTCCTTGCAGGCCCGCACCGCCTTGCGGGTCAGGACGTCCACGACGGCCTCCTGGAAGGACGCCGCCACGTCGCGCACCGGCACCTCCTCCCCCGCCGCCCGCTTCGCCTCGATCCAGCGGGCGACCGCCGTCTTCAGACCGGAGAAGGAGAAGTCGTACGCCGGGTCGCGCGGGCCGGTCAGGCCGCGCGGGAAGGCGATCGCGGCCGGGTCGCCCTCGCGCGCGTAGCGGTCGATGACCGGGCCGCCGGGGAAGCCGAGGTTCAGCACGCGGGCGATCTTGTCGAAGGCCTCGCCGGCCGCGTCGTCGATGGTGGCGCCCATCGGGCGGACGTCCGAGGTGATGTCGGAGGACAGCAGCAGCGAGGAGTGCCCGCCGGACACCAGCAGCGCCATCGTCGGCTCGGGCAGCGGGCCGTGCTCCAGTTGGTCCACGCAGATGTGCGAGGCGAGGTGGTTCACGCCGTAGAGCGGCTTGCCGAGCGCGTAGGCGTACGCCTTCGCCGCCGAGACGCCGACCAGCAGGGCGCCCGCGAGCCCCGGGCCCGCGGTGACCGCTATGCCGTCGAGGTCCTTCGCGCTCACCCCGGCCTCCTTCAGCGCGCGCTCGACGGTCGGGACCATCGCCTCCAGGTGGGCGCGGGAGGCGACCTCGGGCACCACACCGCCGAAGCGGGCGTGCTCGTCGACGCTGGAGGCGACCGCGTCCGCGAGGAGGGTGGTGCCGCGGACGACGCCGACGCCGGTCTCGTCGCAGGAGGTCTCGATCCCCAGGACCAGGGGTTCGTCAGTCATGGATGTCGGTTCCTTGTACGGAGGGTGAGGGGGCGTCCGCGGCACTGCCGCCGCCGGAGGACGGGGCCGCGTCGCCGGGGGCCCCGGGGGCCGTGACCGCCAGGCGCATCACCAGGGCGTCGACGTTGCCCGGCTGGTAGTAGCCGCGGCGGAAGCCGATGGGCTCGAAGCCGAAACGCTCGTACAGCTTCTGGGCGCGGACGTTGTCCACGCGGCACTCCAGCAGCACCTCGGCGCACTCGAAGGCCGTCGCGGCCCTCAGCAGTTCCGTCAGCAGCCGGGAGCCGAGGCCGGTGCCCCACTGGTCGCGGGCTACGGCGATGGTCTGCACGTCGGCGGTGTCGCCGGCGGCGGCGAGGCCCGCGTAGCCGACGATCCGGCCGGCCTCCTCCGCGACCAGGTAGCGCCGGGTCGCCCCGGGGCCGCGCGCGTGCGCCAGCTCGGACCAGAACATGCCGCGCGACCACGCGTCCTCGGGGAACAGGCCGCGTTCCAGTTCCAGCACGGCGTCGATGTCCCACCAGCGCATCTCGCGCAGCGGGGCGGCGGCGAGCGCGGTCGCCGTCTCGGTGCCGGTCGTCTCGCCCGTCACTTGGGGGTGACCACCTTGTAGTTCTTGGGGACCTGCGCGTCGGGGCGGCGCAGGTACAGCGGCCGGGGCGCCGGGAGTTCCTCGCCGCGCGCCAGCCGCTCGGCGGCGACCCGGGCGAGGGCGGCGGCGGACACGTGCTCGGGCTCGTGGGCCTTCGGGAAGGTGTCGGGGTACAGCAGCGCGCCCGCGCCGACCGCGGGCAGGCCGGCCACCCGCCCGGCGATGTCGGCGGGCCGGTCCACGGCCGGGTCGGTGACGCGGGTGCGGGAGTCGGCGTAGCGCGCCCAGTAGACCTCCTTGCGGCGGGCGTCCGTCGCGACGACGAAGGGGCCGGGCAGGTCGGCGGCGCGGGCGAGGCCGTCCAGCGTGCACACGCCGTGCACGGGCACGCCGAGCGCGAGCCCGAAGGTGTCCGCGGTCATCAGGCCGACGCGCAGCCCGGTGTAGGGGCCGGGGCCGATTCCGACGACGACGGCCGTGACGGCGTCGAGCGCGAGCCCGGCGCCGGCGAACAGGCGGTCGACGGCCGGGAGCAGCAGTTCGCCGTGCCTGCGGGCGTCGACCTGGCTGGAGGAGGCGATGACGTCCGTGCCGTCGTGCAACGCGACGGTGACGGCGGGAGTTGCGGTATCGAGAGCGAGCAAGAGCACGCA
>DASTDN010000471.1:0-5597 GCA_035710365.1 Streptomyces sp.
GTGGGCCTCGGGCGGACCCGGGTGCGGTGGGGTCGGGGATCGGAATCGGGGACCGGGGGCCGGAGGCCGGGGCTGAGGGCCGGGGCGGACCGGCGGCGGGCGGCGGGCGGTGCTCAGCGGGTGGCGAGGCGGATCATGCTCCAGGACACCGGCGGCAGTTCCGCGGTGAGCGTGCCGTCCTCCGGCTTGGTGCCGTCCACCGGGCGGGGCCGGACGCGGTCGGGCCGCTCGGCCGTGTTCACGGCGGTGGTGTCCTCGTCGTGGAGGATCAGGTGCTCCACGACACGGGCGCCGGGGAAGGCCCGGACGTCAGCGGTCAGGCTCAGGGGCTCGGTGCGGCCCCGGTTGACGGCGAACAGGACGACGTCGCCGGACTCCTCGTCGTGGGTGGCGGTCGCCCACAGCGAGGGGACCTCGCCGTACCTGGCGGTGTCGATCAACGGCGACTCGGGGTCGACCCGCAGCACCGTGCCGCGGGCGTGCCGTGCCGTCAGCGCGAACGGGTGGAAGATCGTCTGACGCCAGGCCGGGCCGTTCGGGCTGGTCAGGATGGGGGCGATCACATTGGCGAGCTGCGCCTGACAGGCCGCGCCCACCCGGTCGGCGTGCCGCAGCAGCGTGACGAGGAGACTGCCGACCACGACGGCGTCGGTGACGTCGTAGACGTCCTCGATGAGTTCGGGGGCCGGACGCCAGTCGAGGGAGGCCTCCCCGCCGAACCTGCTCTGCCGCCAGACGTTCCACTCGTCGAACGACAGCTTGATCTTCTTGCCGCTGCGCACCTTGGCGCCGATGTGGTCGGCGGTCGCGGTGATCGCGGAGATCATCCGGTCCATCTCGGTGGAGCTGGCCAGGAAGGAGTCGGCGTCGGAGCCGGTCGGGTCGTAATAGGCGTGCAGGGACACGTAGTCGACGAACTCGTACGTGTGCTCCAGCACGGTCGCCTCCCAGGAGGCGAAGGTGTCCATGTAGGCGTTGGAGCTGCCGCACGCGACGAGTTCGAGCGCCGGGTCGAACCGCTTCATGGCGCGGGCGGTCTCGGCCGCGATGCGCCCGTACTCGTGGGCGGTCTTGTGGCCCATCTGCCAGGGCCCGTCGAGTTCGTTGCCCAGGCACCACATGCGCACGTCGTGCGGCTGCTCCACGCCGTGCGAGCGTCGCAGGTCGGACATGGTGGTGCCGGAGGGGTAGTTGGCGTACTCCAGCAGATCGAGGGCCTCGGCGGTGCCGCGGGTGCCGAGGTTCAGGGCCATCATCGGCTCGACACCGGCCTTGCCCGCCCAGGCCATGAACTCGTTGAGGCCGAACGCGTTGGACTCGATGCTGCGCCAGGCGAGGTCCAGGCGGCGCGGGCGCTCCTCGCGCGGGCCGACGCCGTCCTCCCAGCGGTGGTTGGAGACGAAGTTGCCGCCGGGGTAGCGCACCGTGGTGACCCCCAGCTCGCGCACCAGGTCCAGCACGTCGGTGCGGAAGCCGTCCTCGTCGGCCGCGGGGTGGCCGGGTTCGAAGATGCCGCTGTAGACGCACCTGCCCATGTGCTCGACGAACGAGCCGAAGAGTCGGCGGTCGACGGACCCCGTACGGAAGGCCGGATCCACGGTGAGGCGGGCGGTGGTCATGAAGCGTGACTCCCTGGATTGGTGCGACGGTCCGCCGCGGGGCTCTGGAGCCCGGCGCGGTAGGCAGTACGATTACATCGTTGAAACAGCGTGGTAAATACCTACGGCAAGGTTCTGCGGAAAAACTTTCGAGACCGTCGCCGGCCCCGCCGGAGTCGGCCGGGCGGCCGGTCACGCAGCCGTCCGACCAGCTCTTCCGCCCTCTTGCGGACCGGGGCGGCGCTCACGAGGAGAACCCCGTGTGCGACGGTGTGACGCGCCAGGGGCAGGGAGCACCCGCGGGTGCGGTGGAGGTGATCAGGTGGGGGCGAGCCTCAAGGACGTCGCGGCACTGGCCGGGGTGTCCGTGAAGACGGTGTCCAACGTTGTCAACGGCTATACGTACGTCTCCCCGGCCACGCGCGAGAAGGTCGAGCGGGCCCTGGCGGAGCTGGACTACCGGCCCAACCTGTCGGCCCGCAACCTGCGCCAGGGCCGCACGGGCGTGATCGCCCTGGCTCTTCCCGAACTGGACGCCCCCTACTTCGCCGAGCTGACCCGGTTCGTGATCGAGGCGGCGGCCGGGCGGGGCTGGACCGTGCTCATCGAGCAGACGGACGGCCTGCCGGGCCGCGAGCGCGAGGTGCTGGACGGGGTGCGCGAGCAGCGCATCGACGGGCTGATCTTCAGCCCGATCGCGGTGGGCCGCGAGGAGTTGGCGGCGCGTACCGACACCACGGCGCTGGTGCTGCTGGGCGAGCGGGTGCTGGACGGGCCGACCCATCACGTCGCCATCGACAACCAGCGGGCCGCGCGCGAGGTCACCGAGCACCTGATCGCGCTCGGGCACACCCGGATCGCCGCCATAGGCCGCCAGGAGAACCCCGGCGCGAACACCGCCCATCTGCGGCTGGCCGGTTACCGCGAGGCGCTGCGGGCGGCGGGCCTCGCGCACGACGAGCGTCTGGCCCCGGCGACGCCCTCCTACCACCGTGCCGACGGCGCGCGTCTGATGCGGCGGTTGCTCGACCTGCCGGAGCCGCCGCAGGCCGTGTTCTGCTGCAACGACCTGCTGGCGCTGGGCGCCCTGCGGGCGGCCCTGTCGGCCGGGCTGCGGGTGCCGCGGGACGTGGCGGTCGCGGGCTTCGACGACATCGAGGACGGCCGCTACAGCACGCCCACGCTCACCACGGTCTCCCCGGACAAGGCGCAGATCGCGCGCGTGGCCGTCGACATGCTGGACGCGCAGATCAACGGCCACCGCCGCCCGGCCGGACGCGTGCCGGAGGTCCGGGAGGTGGCGGCGGACTACCGGCTGATCGTGCGGGAGAGTACGGGGGCCGGGGGGATGCCGGGCCGGGTGTCACCGGACGGGGCGGCTGACGGTCTGGCGGCTTCCGGTCTGGCGGCTTCCGGCCGGGTGGCCGTCGACCGGGTGCCTCCGGGGCGCGTGGCTCCCGAACCGTAGGATCGCCGCGGGCCCGCCGGCGGCGCAGGGGCGCCGGGCCCGGGCGGGACCACGGGACGCACGGAAGAGGACACGACATGCGCATCGGACTGCTCGGTACCGGCCCCTGGGCCCGGATCGCCCACGCGCCCGCGCTGAGCACGCACGAGGACCTGGAGTTCGCTGGCGTGTGGGGCCGCCGCCCGGCCGCCGCGCGGGAGCTGGCCGACGCGCACGGCACGCGCGCGTACGAGGACGTGGACGCGCTGCTGGCCGACGTGGACGCCGTGGCCGTGGCGCTGCCGCCGGACGTGCAGGCGGATCTGGCGGTCCGTGCGGCGGGCGCGGGGTGCCACCTGCTGCTGGACAAGCCGCTCGCGCTGACGGTGCCGCAGGGCAGGGCGGTGGTCGACGCGGTCCGTGCGGCGCAGGTCGCCTCGGTCGTCTTCTTCACCACGCGTTTCCAGCCGGAGTCCGCGGCGTGGATCGCGGAACAGGCCGGGCGCGGGGGCTGGTTCACGGCGCGGGCGGAGTGGCTGGGCGCGGTCTTCACGGGCGACAGCCCGTTCGCCACGCCGTGGCGGCGGGAGAAGGGCGCGCTGTGGGACGTGGGCCCGCACGCCCTGTCGGTGCTGCTGCCGGTGCTGGGCGACGTACGGCGTGTGGCCGCCGCCGCGCACGGCCCGGGTGACACGGCCCACCTGGTGCTGGAGCACATGGGCGGCGCGTCGAGCACGGTCACCCTGAGTCTGACGGCCCCGCCCGCGGCGACGGGGGCGACCGTGGAACTGCGCGGCGAGTCCGGCGTCCACCTGATGCCGCACGGCACCCGGGGCCCGGTACCCGCGCTGCTGCGTGCGGCGGACGCACTGCTCGCCGCGGCCCGCGACGCGGAGGACCCGCACCCGTGCGACGCGGCGTTCGCGCTGCGGGTGACGGAGGTGCTCGCGGAGGCGGGTTCGGCGGGGGACGGGATGTGCTCGACGGCCCGGCCGTGAGGGCCGCGCGGGCCGCGCCCCGGTGGTGTCCGGCGCCCGGGCCCCCGCACCACGCACCGCCGTTCTCCGGCGGGGCGCCGCTCGTCCCTCCGGCCCGCACGCAACACCGCGAACCCGCCGGCCGGGGCGGGTGTCGCGGCAACGCCGGTGCGGCCGGGGGCGGGCGTGCCCCCGGCCGCATCGCCGCCGGGCGGCGGCCCGGACGGCCGGGTCGCCGTCCGGGCACCGGCAGGCCACGGCCGTGCCCGGGTGCCGTGGCCGGCCGGCGGACCGCCGCGCGGTCTACCGCGACAGTCGCCCCGGCTCGAAGTTGTGGCGCTCCCGCACCACCGGGTAGCCGGCCTTGGTGAAGGTGGCGGCCATGGGGAAGTTCCCCCGGTCGGTGGCGGCCCCGATGAACTCGGCGCCGTGCTCGGCCAGGAAGTGCGTGCACTCGGCCAGCAGGTCGTAGGCGTAGCCGCGGCCGCGGTGCCCGGGCAGGACGCCGATGAAGCCGATGCAGGGGCCCGACGGGTTGTGCGCGGGGATGTGGATACCGGCCAGGTCGCCGTCCGGTGTGCGGGCGGTGCGCCACCACTCCCGGGGCGAGGGGCACCAGTGGAAGAAGTCGAGTTCTTCCTGGGCCGCCCGGTCGGGTCCGCCCTCGGCGACGGCCCGCAGGGCGTGGGCGTCCAGGGTGACGGAGTGGATGCGGCGCAGCGCGTCGAAGAACACCCCGTCGTCCGGTTCCGGCGCGTACCGCAGGCGGCCGGGGCGTTCGGGCAGTCCGCATGCGGGGGTCCAGCGGTACATGTGGCGCTCGACGAGGAGTTCGTACCCCGCGGCGCGTGCCGCGGCGGCGCGGGACCCGGCGGCTGCGCTCAGCGCGGGGTCGGTGCGCCAGCCGGGGGGCAGGTTGAGTTCGATGTCCGTCTGCCAGGGGGCGGTGCGCAGGAGTGCGGCGCCCGCCTCCTCCTCGCCCTCGGCGACGTCGAACCAGTTGAGGACGATCGGTTCGGTGTCGTCGGGGCCGCCCCACCAGGCGCCGCGGGCGACGACCGCGCCGTCGCGCAGCGCGACGCGCTTCCAGTCGGGGCGGTGACGGGTGCGCCGGTGGGCCTCGGCGGCACCCAGCGGGTCGGGCATGGCGTCGAAAAGGTGGGCGTCGCTCGCGTCGAGCGCGCGGATGACCGTGGCGGTCATGGATTCCTCCGGGTTGCTGCTGCGGAGCGCTCCCGGTCGGTTCAGTCGTGGCACGCCGGGGTGACGGGGAGGGAGCGCGGGTGGGTGCTGGGGTGCACGGCTTCCTCCTTTCCGTAGTTCTCGGGCGTGGTGTCCTGACCGGGCGGCAGCGTACGGGGTCCGCGCGGCGGCGGTCCACCGGATTTCCCGGCCGGGGTGACGAGCCGGGCGGTCCGGAGAGGGACACGGGTGCGGAGCGCTCCCCGCGGGGCCGCCCCGGCCCTTCACCGCGGTCCCGGCGCTCTTCCACCGTCCCCTGCGTCCCGTACGACGCGTCGCGGGGCGCACGCCTGCGATCACACGTCTTCCGGGCGGCGGCCGCGCCGTGCCGGG
>DASTDN010000472.1:0-14504 GCA_035710365.1 Streptomyces sp.
GACAACATCTGCCTCGCCCCGAGCGGCGGCCTGATGGTGTGCGAGGACGGCAACGGCGCGCAGCACGTCTTCGGCGTGACCCGCAAGGGCGAGGTGTACGCGATGGCCCGCGGCCGGCAGAACCTCGGCACGCCCGAGGAACCGGAGTGGGGCGAGTTCGCCGGCGTCACCTTCTCCCCCGACGGGGAGACGATGTACGTCAACTGCTACACGCCCGGGACGACGTTCGCCGTGACGGGACCCTGGCGCAAGTAGCCCCGGCGCGCCGCCACGGACGGCCGGCCCCCGGAACCGAGCGTTCCGCAGGCCGGCCGTCCGGCTGTCCCCCGAGCCGCCGAAACGCCGGGAGACCTACCGGGCGGACGGGCGGAGACGACCCCGGACGGTCGTCGTCCGCGGGCATACGCTGGAGACATGGGTGACGGCGACGGCAACGACTACTGCCTGATCGACACGGCCCGTCCGCCCAGGGCCGACGGACCGCCGTACGCGGAGTGCGTGCTGTGCCGGGAGCCGACGGAGTACCCGGAGTCGTACAAGGGCATCACGCTGTGCCCGGTCTGCGAGTGGCAGGAGGCGCAGCGCACGGCCTGCTCCGGGTGAAAGCCGCGGCCGCCGGGTTGGCAGACTTGGGGCGTGAGCGAAGAACCCATATCCGTGACCGGCCCCGCGGGCGCCTCCCGCGCGGAACCCTTCCGTGCCGAACCCGGTGACCGTGACGCGGCACCGCAGTTCGTGCTGCCCATGGTCGTACGGCTGGAGCGCGCGGCTCCCCCGGCCCGCACCGACGCCCTGGAGACGGCGGCGCGGGCGGTGCTGGTGCTGCTGAGCGACGCCCGGTCCTCGGGCGACGGCGCGTGGGCGCGGGCCGTGCGGGACTGGCAGGACGCCCGCATCCGCAAGGTGGTGCGGCGGGCGCGCGGCGCGGAGTGGCGGCGGGCGGAGGCCCTGGACGGCCTCACCGTGACGGGCGGGTCCGCGGAGGTGCGCGTCTTCCCGCCGGTTCCGCTGGACGGCTGGCCCAAGGACCTGGCCCGGCTCCAGGTGTCCGGGACCGAGCTGGAGGACCCGGAGCCGGCGGGCCCGGCCGGCCCGGGTGTGCCGGTGCTGTGGGCGAGTCCGGAGGTCACCATGTCGGCGGGCAAGGCGATGGCGCAGGCCGGTCACGGCGCGCAGCTCGCCTGGTGGGCGCTGCCGGACGGGGAGCGGGCCGCCTGGCGGGCCTCGGGCTTCCCGCTGGCCGTCCGCACGGCCTCCCCCGCGGACTGGGCGCGGCTGACGGCGAGCGGCCTCCCGGTGGTGCGGGACGCCGGTTTCACCGAGATCGCGCCGGGTTCCTGCACGGTCGTGGCCGATCACCCGGCGCTGCGCTGACTCCGGCGGAGGGGTCCCGGGACGGTCCGTCGGTCCGTCCGGCGAACCTCAAATGTTGCTCTGAACGTCTCCGGTCAGGGGTTCGGTCCCGGTCGCCGGGGCGATACCCCTGACACATCGCACCCGAAGGGACGTTCCGGCCTGTCCGGGCCGGCACGGCGGGCCGAGTCCGCCCGGCGCAGGGGTGCGGGGCCGTACGGGGAGGGACGGGGACCATGGGACGACTGGGGCGACTGGGTACGGGCATCGGGTGGCGGCCGGAGATCGCGGACGCCGTGGAGCGCATGCCGGGCATCGACTGGGTCGAGGCGGTGGCCGAGAACGTCTGCCCCGGCCACCTCCCCGAGTCGCTGCTGCGGCTGCGCGGGCGCGGGGTGACCGTCGTGCCGCACGGTGTCTCGCTCGGTCTCGGCGGCGCCGACCGGCCCGACGCCGGGCGGCTGACGGCACTGGCCGAGCGCGCGGAGGCACTGGGTTCGCCGCTGGTCACCGAGCACATCGCGTTCGTCCGGGCGGGCGGCCCGCTGACCGCGTCGCCGCGCCTGGAGGCCGGTCATCTGCTGCCCGTGCCGCGCACCCGGGACGCCCTCGGGGTGCTGTGCGAGAACATCCGCGTCGCGCAGGACGCGCTGCCGGTGCCGCTGGCCGTCGAGAACATCGCCGCGCTGTTCTCCTGGCCGGAGGACGACATGACCGAGGGCCAGTTCCTGTACGAACTCGCCGACCGCACCGGCGTGCGGCTCCTCATCGACGTGGCGAACCTGCACACCAACCACGTCAACCGCGGCGAGGACCCGGCCGAGGCGCTCGCGCACCTGCCGCTGGAGGCCGTCGCCTACGTCCATGTCGCGGGCGGTTTCGTACGGGACGGTGTCTGGCACGACAGCCACGCCCACCCCGTGCCCCGGCCGGTCCTCGACATCCTGACCGACCTCGCCTCCCGCGTCACCCCACCCGGGGTGCTCCTGGAACGGGATGAGAACTTTCCCGCACCCGCCGAGCTGGAGGGCGAGCTGACGGCCATCGGGGACGCGGTGCGGAAGGGGGAGGCCGCGCGGGTGACCGCGGGCCCGGCCCGCACCGCCGGGCCGGACCCGGCCGGGCGGCGGCTTGAGCGGACGGAACGGCCCGAGAAGCCGGAACGGCGGGACCCTCCGCGGCGGCCGGAACCGCCGGAGTCGCCCGAGTCGCCCGAGCGGCCGGAGCAGCGGAAGGCCCGTCAGCGCGTCGGTCTCGCGCAGGCGGCGCTGCTGTCCGCGCTGGTCGCGGGGACACCCGCGCCCGAGGGGTTCGACCGGGTGCGGCTCGGCGTGCAGGCGCGGGCGCTCGCCGCCAAGCGGGCGGGGGTCGTCGCCAAGGTGGCCCCGGAGCTGCCGGAGATCCTGGGCGAGGCGTACCGGCCGGCCTTCCTCGCGTACGCCCAGGGGCATCCGATGACCGCCGGCTACCGGCGGGACGCGCTCGACTTCGCCGAGCACCTGCTGCGCGCCGGGAAACCGGAGCGGAGCGGTGCGCGCCGGGAGCTGCACGCCTGGTGGTGGGAGCGCTCCGGCCCGGCCCCGCGCCCGGCCCCGCCCGCAGCCCGGCTGGCCCGGGTGGCCGGGCTGCTCCGCCCGGCCCGGCTGACGCGCGCCACGCGCCGCATACTGCTGCGCGGGTGAGGCGACGCGGGGCCCGGCACGCTCCGGCGCGCCGGCCCGCGCCACGCCGGGCGAACGTGCCTGGCCAGGCCCTGACCGGAACGCGTGGAGTCGTCCGGTCCGCGTCCCCGGGCCGGGGTCACGGCGAGCCGCGCCACACCGGGTGAGCCGCTGCGCGCCACTCCCCGCCACCCTGACCGCCCCGGGCCCCACCGCACCACTCGCCCCCCCGGGCCCGCCCTGAGCCGACCGTACGCACCCGTCCGCACCGAGTCCCACGCCCGCACAGCGCGCCCGCGCCAGGAGCGCTAGGCGGTCAGCGCCGCGTCAGCCGGAGCGAGCCATCCCCCGTCGCGCGAAGTACCCGGGCCCACCTCGCACCACTCGGACCCCCGGCCCGCCCTCAGCCGGCCAAACGCGCCCACCTCCCGCACCGAGTCCCACGCCGCACAGCGCCCACTCCGGGTCGGAGCCGGGCCGGGCCGGTCGGGGGTGCGCCGGGGGCGCGCGGGGGCCTTGGGGCCGACACCGGCGGGCCGGTGCTTGCCTTGCTCCCCGGCCGGTCGAAACATCCCTTCTGTCGCCGCCTGTCGCCGCGCACCGAAGGGACACCCGATGAGACCCCTCGCCCTCCACCCGGCCGCCGGTTTCCTGCTCCTGGTCACCGCACTCGCCCCGGTCGTCGCCGCCCCGGGACCGGCCCGTGCGGCGGACCCGGTGGGAGCGGCCGAGGCGCGCGGCACCGCGGTGGCCGCCGCACGCGCCGCCGCGCGGGGCGTCGCCTTCGGCGCCTGCCCCGACGCGGACGACGTGCCGGGCGCCATGCGCTGCGGCACGGTCACCGTGCCCCTCGACTACGCGCACCCCGGCGGCAGGCAGATCCGGCTCACCGTCAGCCGTGTGCCGGCCACCCGGAAGGACCCCGCCGGCAGCGGGCACCGGGTGCCGCGGCAGGGCGCCCTCGTCTACAACCCGGGCGGCCCCGGCGCCTCCGGCCTGTACTTCCCGCTGATCGGGTTCCTGCCCGGGTGGAAGCGCCTGGCGGCGGCGTACGACCTGGTCGGTTACGCCCCGCGCGGGGTGGGACGTTCGGCGCCGCTGTCCTGCGAGGACCCCCGGACCCACTTCAAGGGCCCGGCGCCCGCGCCGACGTACCCCTCGGAGTCGTACAAGCGGAAGCGGATCGCGCGGGCGAAGGCGTACGCGCGGGGCTGCGCGCGGCGGACGGGCGGGGCGCTGCGGCACTACCACTCCCTCAACAACGCCCGGGACCTGGATGTGCTGCGGGCCGCGCTGGGCGAGCGGCGGCTGACGTTCATGGGGGCGTCGTACGGCACGTACTTCGGGGCTCTGTACGCGACGCTGTTCCCCTCGCACGTGCGACGGATGGTGTTCGACGCGGCGGTGAACCCGGACCCGGGCCAGGTCTGGTACCGCAACAACCTCGCCCAGTCGGCGGCGTTCGAGGACCGCTGGGCGGACTTCCGGGCGTGGGCCGCCCGGCACGACGACGTGTACGGGCTCGGCCGCACCGCGCGCGAGGTGCAGGCCGCCTACGACCGCGCGGCCGCGCGACTGGCGGTGGAGCCGGCCGGGGGGAAGGTCGGGCCGGGCCAGTTGCAGGGGGCGTTCTTGCAGGCCGGGTACTTCGACGACGTCTGGCCGCACCGCGCGCACGCGCTGTCGGCGTATCTGCGGGGCGACCCGAAGCCACTGATCGAGCAGGCGGCACCGCCGAGCGAGGACGGCGGCGGCCCGTCCGCCGAGGCGGCGGCCGAGGCGGAGAACAGCACCGCCGTGTACACGGCCGTCGAGTGCAACGACGCTCCCTGGCCGGCCGACTGGCGGGTGTGGGACCGGGACAACACGCGGCTGGCCCGCACGGCGCCCTTCGAGACCTGGGACAACGTGTGGGCGAACCTGCCGTGCGCCTTCTGGCCGGCGCCCCGGCAGCGCCCCCGGGACGTGCGGACCGGGCCGGGCGTGCTGCCGCCCACGCTGATCCTGGCCGCCGAACGGGACGCGGCCGCGCCCTACCGGGGCGCCCTGGAGATGCACCGCCGGCTGTCGGGCTCGGTGCTGGTGACCGAGCGGGGCGCCGGCACGCACGGCATCGCGGGCGGCCCGAACCGGTGCGTCAACGCCCACCTGGAGGCGTACCTGCTGGAGGGCCGACTGCCGGCCCGGCGGGCCGGGTGCGCGCCGCACGCGGAGCCGGAGCCCCTCTCCCCGGACGCGCGGGCGGGGCGGCCCGGGGTGACCCGGGCCGCGTCCTGACGCGGGTCAGGCCAGTCCGGCGACCAGCTCGGAGAGGTCCTTGCGGCGGCCCGTGTAGAACGGGACCTCCTCGCGGACGTGCATACGGGCCTCCGAGGCGCGCAGATGACGCATGAGGTCGACGATGCGGTACAGCTCGTCGGCCTCGAAGGCGAGGATCCACTCGTAGTCGCCGAGGGAGAAGGAGGCGACCGTGTTGGCGCGCACGTCCGGGTAGCCGCGGGCCATCTTGCCGTGGTCGGCGAGCATCCGGCGGCGGTCCTCGTCCGGCAGGAGGTACCAGTCGTAGGAGCGGACGAAGGGGTAGACGCTCACGTAGTCGCGGGGCGTCTCGTCGGCGAGGAACGCCGGGATGTGCGAGCGGTTGAACTCGGCGGGCCGGTGCAGCGCCATGTTCGACCACACGGGCGTGAGCGCGCGGCCCAGCCTGGTGCGGCGGAACAGGTTGTACGCCTCCTGGAGCCGGTCGCTGGTCTCGGCGTGCCACCAGATCATCAGGTCGGCGTCGGCCCGCAGACCGGAGACGTCGTACGTGCCGCGGACCGTGATGTCCTTGGCGGCGAGCTGGTCGAACAGCTCCTGCACCTCGTCGGCGTACCCGGCGCGGTCCTCGGGCAGGACGTCCTTCAGCCGGAAGACGGACCAGAGGGTGTAGCGGATGACCTCGTTCAGGTCCTTGGCCAGCTTGCCCTTGTTCGGGATCCGGTCGGCGGCGGGGGTGGTGGCGTCGTCACTCATGTCCCTTATTCTCCCGCTCCCCCGTGCAGGCTCTGCACCGGGTGGGCGGTCAGTTCGCGGACGGCGCGGAGGTCGCCCCCGATCTGGTCGACGGCCGCGCGGGCGCTCGCCACGCACGCCGGGATGCCGACGCCGTCGTAGGCCGCGCCGCACACCGCGAGCCCGGGCAGCCGGGCGACGTGCTCGCGGACCCGGGCCACGCGCGCGTGGTGGCCCACGGGGTACTGCGGCAGGCCGTCCGTCCAGCGGGTGACGCGGGTGGCGACGGGCGCGGCCGACAGGCCGGTGGCGGCGCGCAGGTCACGGCGGGCGGCCTCGACGAGCCCGGCGTCGTCGCGGCCGAGGATCTCCGTCTCGCCGTACCGGCCGACGGAGGCGCGCACCACCAGCAGGTCAGGGTCCCCGTCGGCGATCCAGCCCCACTTGCGGGAGGCGAACGTGGCGGCCTTGATGGTGCGCCCGTCGACCGGCGGGACGAGGAATCCGCTGCCCTGGGGCAGGCCGGCCCCGGCGTCGGTACGGCGGTAGGCGAGGGTGATCAGTGCCATGGAGGCGTACTCGACGGCGGTCAGCTCGGCCGCCGCGCCGGGTGCCTCGGCGCGCAGCAGCCCGGCGGCGGCGGGCGCGGGCACGGCCACGATCACGGCGTCGGCGCGCAGTTCCCGGCCGTCCGCGGCGATCCGCCAGCCGCCGCTGTCCGAAGCGCGCCGCAGCCTGGTCACGCGCGTGCCGGTGAGGACGGCGCCGCCCCGGGCCCGTACGGACTCGGCGACCGCGAGCGGGAGGCTTCCCACGCCGCCCTCGATGCCCGTGAAGACCGGCCCCGCCTGCTGCCCGGCGGCGGCCTTCTCCTGGAGGGCGCGGACGCCCTCGGTGAGTGAGGTGTGGGTGCGGGCGGCCTCGAACAGCGGCGGGACGGCCGAGCGCATCGAGATGCGGTAGGCGTCGCCCGCGTACACCCCGCCGAGCAGGGGCTCCACGAGCCGGTCGACGACCTCGCGGCCGAGCCGGGCCGCCACGTACTCCCCCACGGCGACGTCGTCGCCGACCTCGGTGCGCGGCAGGTCGGCGTCGCGGCCGATGCGGGCGAGGCCCTCGTCGGACAGGACGCCGGCGAGGGCGGCGGCGCTGCCGGGCACTCCCATGACGTGGCCCCTGGGCATCGGGCGCAGGGCGCCGCGGGTCCAGATCGAGGCCGTCGCGGTGGCCGGTGGCCGGAGCCGCTCGGCGAGGCCCACCTCGCGTGCGAGGCCGACCCCCTCGGGCCGGCGGGCCAGCATCGACTCGGCTCCCAGGTCGACGCGGACGCCCGCGATCTCGCCGGGCAGCAGCTTGCCGCCGACGCGTTCCGACGCCTCCAGGACCGTGACCCGTGCCCCGCGGTCCAGCAGCCGGTGTGCGGCGGCGAGCCCGGCGATGCCGGCCCCCCCGACGACGACCTCACCGGCAGCACTCGTACGTGACTCGCTCATGGCCCCACCCTCCCACCGCTCGGGCCGGGGGATCGCCGGGGGGCCGCCGGGCGGCGGCGCCGTGTCCCGGCCGTGACCCGTCCGGAACCGTTCCTTGCCCGGCGTTCCGGGGGGGCGGGCGTCGCGGGAGCGTCGGTCCGCCGCCGGGACCGTCCGGTCGTCGCGGCCGTGGGTGCCTGTCACGCGCGGACGGAGCCATCTCCCGCCGGGGCGGCTGGAGCCGGTGCGCCCGGGGCCGCCGTACCGCCCGGGGCCCGCACCGACCCGCGCGCGGCCCGCTGCCGCCGTCCCGCGGCGCCGGGTCCGGGCCGGGCGCCGAGGAGGACCGGGCCGTGCCCGCGGGGGCGGCTCCCGTAGCGTGTCCGCATGGTGAGGAACACACGAGAGCGTCTGGTCGTGATCGGGGCCGACGCCGCGGGGATGTCCGCGGCGTCGCAGGCACGCCGGCTGAGGGGCCCCGGCGAGCTGGAGATCGTGGCGTTCGAGCGCGGCGGGTTCACCTCCTTCTCGGCGTGCGGCATCCCGTACTGGGTGGGCGGCCAGGTCTCCGGCCGGGACCGGCTCGTGGCCCGTACGCCGCGGGAGCACCGCGAGCGGGACATCGACCTGCGGATGCGGACCGAGGTCACGGAGATCGACGTGGCGGGCGGGCGGGTACGCGCGCGTGACGGCGAATCCGGCGCCGAGTCCTGGACCTCGTACGACAAGCTGGTGATCGCGACGGGGGCGCGGCCGGTACGTCCCGACCTGCCGGGCGTGGACGCGCCGGGGGTGCACGGGGTGCAGACGCTCGACGACGGGCAGGCCCTGCTGGACACGCTGACCCGCGCGCGCGGCCGTCGCGCCGTGGTGGTCGGCGCGGGCTACATCGGCGTGGAGATGGCGGAGGCGCTCATCCGCCGCGGCTACGAGGTGACGGTCCTCAACCGGGGCGAGCGGCCCATGGCGACGCTGGACGCGGACATGGGCCGGCTGGTGCACGAGGCGATGGAGGGCCTCGGCATCACCCTGGTGAACGACGCGGAGGTCACCGGTGTTTGTACGGACGCCGGCGGCCGGGCGTGCGCGGTGACCACGCGGGACGCCGAGTACCCGGCGGACGTGGTGGTGCTCGGCATCGGCGTCCGCCCGGAGACCGGGCTCGCCGCGGCGGCCGGGCTGCCGCTGGGCGGGCACGGCGGGCTGCTGACGGACCGGGCGATGCGGGTGCGCGGGCACGAGAACGTCTGGGCGGGCGGCGACTGCGTGGAGGTCCTGGACCTGGTGTCCGGGCAGTACCGGCACATCCCGCTGGGCACGCACGCCAACAAGCACGGTCAGGTCATCGGCACCAACGCCGGCGGCGGTTACGCCACCTTCCCGGGCGTGGTGGGCACCGCGGTGAGCAAGGTGTGCGACCTGGAGATCGGGCGTACGGGCCTCAGGGAGAAGGACGCGCGGCGGGTGGGCCTGCGGTTCGAGGCGGTGACGGTCGAGTCGACGAGCCGGGCCGGCTACTACCCGGACGCCTCGCCGATGACGGTGAAGATGCTCGCCGAGCACCGCACGGGCCGGCTGCTCGGCGTGCAGATCGTCGGCCGGGAGGGCGCCGCCAAACGCGTCGACGTCGCGGCGGTCGCCCTCACCGCGCAGATGACGGTGGAACACATGACGGCCCTCGACCTCGGCTACGCCCCGCCGTTCTCCCCGGTGTGGGACCCGGTGCTGGTGGCGGCCCGCAAGGCGGCGAGGAAGGTCCAGGAGACCCTGACGGCCTGAGCGCCCGGGGAACCGTGCGGCCGGGGCGTGCCCCGGAGCGCTCGGCCGCCGGTCCGTCCGCCCCCGCGTCCGGGCGGACGCGTGCGGCGCTCCCCGCGGGCGTACGGGGCCGCCCGGCCCGCCGCCCGGCCCGCCGTCCGGCGGAGCGCACGGCCCCGTACGCCCCGGGCGGGTCAGCGAGCGGTACGGCCGTGGACGTACTCCACGAGGTGGGTCAGCGCGTCCGGGTCGGTGGACGGCATGACGCCGTGGCCGAGGTTGAAGACGTGGCCCTCAACGCCCTCGGCCGAGCGCAGGACCTCGTCCGTCCTGGTCTCGACGGCCTCGCGGCCCGCGAACAAAACCGTCGGGTCGAGGTTGCCCTGGAGCGCCTTGCCGGGGCCGACGCGGCGGGCCGCCTCGTCCAGCGGGACGCGCCAGTCCACACCCACGACGTCCGCGCCGGCCTCGCCCAGCGGCTTCAGCAGTTCGCCGGTGCCGACGCCGAAGTGGATGCGCGGCACGCCGTACCCCTCGACGGCCCGGAACACCTTCGCCGAGGCCGGCATGACGGAGCGGCGGTAGTCGGCCGGGGCGAGCGCGCCCGCCCAGGAGTCGAACAACTGGACCGCGGAGGCGCCCGCCTCGATCTGCACCTTCAGGAAGGTTCCGGTGATCTCGGCGAGACGGTCCAGCAGGTCGGCCCACAGCCCGGGGTCGCCGTACATCATCGCCTTGGCGTTCTCGTACGTGCGGGACGGGCCGCCCTCCACGAGGTAGCTCGCGAGGGTGAACGGCGCGCCCGCGAAGCCGATGAGCGGCGTCGGGCCCAGTTCGCGGGTGAGCAGGCCGATCGCCTCGGTGACGTACCAGACGTCCTCGGGGGTGAGGTCGCGCAGCCGGGCGAGGTCCGCGCGGGTGCGCACCGGCCGGTCGACGACCGGGCCGACGCCGGGCTTGATGTCGAGGTCGACGCCGATGGCCTTGAGCGGGACGACGATGTCGCTGAAGTAGATCGCCGCGTCCACGCCGTGCCGGCGCACCGGCTGCAGGGTGATCTCGGTGACCAGGTCGGGCCGCATGCAGGAGTCGAGCATGCCGATGCCCTCGCGGACCTTGCGGTACTCGGGCAGGGAGCGCCCGGCCTGCCGCATGAACCAGACCGGTGTGTGCGGCACGGGTTCCCGCCTGCACGCCTTGAGGAAGGCTGACTCGTACGTCGCTGTCGGCTGCTGGCCCGTGGGGCTCCCGTTCGCACTCACGCGCAAAGTCTCGCACGGCGCCCGAGGGGGTACGGCCGGGGGCGTCCGGGCGGTCGCTTCGGCCGCTTTGTCCGGCGTGCGCGTCACGCCTCAGGGTGTCTTGCCCTGCGCCGGGCCCTCGTTCCCCTTAACCTTCCCCGCATGGCTGCGGCTCAGGGACGACTGTCGGACGGCACGGGCGGAATGGACGGCCCCAAGGACTCCGGGGGCTCCGGGAACTCCGGGGGCTCCGGCGACACCGGGAAGACCAAGGACTCGAAGGACACGGACGCCCGGGACCCGGAGGCCGAGGAGGCGGCCGGGGCCCCCGCCGCCGTCCGGGCGGCGGTGGAGGCGCTGCGGACGGCCCGGCTGCGGCCCCAGGTGGAGGTGGAGGCGACGCGTCCGCCGCAGCGGCTGGCGCCGTACGCGTACGCGCTGGAGGCCGGGGTCGCCGACGGCGACCAGGACCTGGCGGACGGCCGTCTGGTGCTGCTGCACGACCCGGCCGGGCACGACGCCTGGCGGGGCACGTTCCGGCTGGTGACGCTGGTGCGCGCGGAGCTGGAACCGGAGATGGCGGCGGACCCGCTGCTTCCGGAGGTGTGCTGGTCGTGGCTGACCGGGGCGCTCCAGGCGCGCGGGCTGACGTACGGCGAGCCCAGCGGCACGGTGACCCGCGCGAGTTCGCACTACTTCGGCGGGCTCTCGGCGCGGCCCGCGGCCTCGCACATCGAGATCCGGGCGTCGTGGACGCCCCGCGAGGGCCTGGGCGGGGTGCCGGACACGGGGGCGCACCTGGCGTCCTGGTGCGATCTGCTGGCCCAGGTCGCGGGGCTGCCCCCGGCCGGTCCGGGCGACGCGTCGGTGGTGACGCTGCCGCAGCGCAGGGGCCCTCAGTCCATGTGAGTCCCCCGGGGACGCCAGAGGCGTACGGGGCGGCCGGGTGCCGCCGCGTACGCCTTCTTCGTTCCCGGCCCCGCTCGCCTCCGCGGCGCACGGCCCACCAGTCGTCACTTTGTCGATACGGCCACTTTCGGAAGCGTTACGACGCCGACCGAAACCGTTCGATCTTCGAGTGATCGATCGCGCGTCCGATTTGCACGGAATGTTACTCACCAGATCGTGATCATTCCCTAAAGAAACGGAGGTTTGGTGCCGAAGACGACTGTGACCTTGAATGCACGGTTCGTACCGGCTTCACCCCCCACACGAGCCGGCCCCTTCCCTCACCCCAGGAGGCCTGGTGTCCGTTCTCCTCGAGCAGCCCGCAAGCCTGGTCGCCTACCGCCCGAACAAGCCGACCGCCATGGTGGTCGTGGCCGACCCGCGCGTGCGATCCACCGTCACCCGCCACCTCTGGGCGCTCGGTGTCCGCGACGTCATCGAGGCCTCGTCCGTCGCGGAGGCTCGTCCCCGCATCGGCAACCCCCGCGACATCTGCGTCGCCGACGTCCACCTGCCGGACGGCTCCGGCCTCACCCTGCTGTCGGAGACCCGCGCCGCGGGCTGGCCCAACGGCCTCGCCCTCTCCGCGGCCGACGACATCGGCGCCGTGCGCAGCGCCCTCGCGGGCGGTGTGAAGGGCTACGTCGTCACCGGCACCCGCACCGGCCTGGGGCTCCCCACCCGGCCGGGCGCGGCCCCGATCGGCGCGGCCGCGGCCCGCCTGCACCGCCGCCCCCCGGGCGCCCCGAGCCACCCGGGCGGCTACCGCGAACTGTCCGGCCGCGAGGTCGAGGTGCTGCGGCTGGTCGCGGAGGGCCAGTCGAACAAGGCGATCGGCGTCTCCATGGGCCTGTCCGCCCTGACCGTCAAGAGCCACCTGGCCCGCATCGCCCGCAAGCTCGGCACGGGCGACCGCGCCGGCATGGTCGCCGTCGCCCTGCGCACCGGCATCATCCACTGACCGCCCGCCCTTTCCCGCTGCCCCGCCGACCGTCCTGATCCCCGCCCCCGGCACGCCCCCGGCCTCCCCCCGATCCGCCGTCCGCGTGTCTTTCCGCCACCGCACGAAGGCCCGCCGCCATCACACCCGACCCGTCCCTGAGCTGTCCTGTTTACGACCCCGAGGCGCCCGCGGAGGGAACGTTCTCCCGGCGGGCGCCTTCCGCGCACGGATACTCTTGACAGGTGACCGACGCCCACGAAACCGCAGCAGACAGTTCACTGCGAACCACCGGAGGCGCCCCTCCGGACGACGACGCATCTTCTGCTACGGAGGCGCCGATTCCCCTGCTCGAACCCCGCGAGGGCATCCCGCCCGTGGTCGCGGACGACGCCGCCCTCGCCGAGGTGGTCGCCGCCTTCGCCGCGGGCTCCGGACCCGTCGCCGTCGACGCCGAGCGCGCCTCCGGCTACCGCTACGGCCAGCGCGCCTACCTCGTCCAGCTACGCCGTCAGGGCGCCGGCACCGCGCTCGTCGACCCGGTCGCCTGCCCCGACCTGTCCGGCCTCGGCGAGGCCCTGTCCGGCGCGGAGTGGGTGCTGCACGCCGCCACGCAGGACCTGCCGTGCCTGCGCGAGATAGGGATGCGGCCCGCCCGGCTGTTCGACACCGAACTCGCCGGGCGGCTCGCCGGTTTCCCGCGCGTCGGCCTCGGCGCGATGGTGGAGAACGTCCTCGGGTTCGTCCTGGAGAAGGGCCACTCCGCCGTCGACTGGTCCACCCGGCCGCTGCCGGAGCCCTGGCTGCGCTACGCGGCCCTGGACGTCGAACTCCTCGTCGACCTGCGGGACGCCCTGGAGAAGGAGCTGGACCGCCAGGGCAAGCTGGACTGGGCCCGGCAGGAGTTCCACGCGATCGCCTCGGCGCCGCCCGCCGAACCGCGCAAGGACCCCTGGCGGCGCACCTCCGGCATGCACAAGGTGCGCCGGCGCCGTCAGCTCGCCGTGGTGCGGGAGCTGTGGCAGACCCGGGACCGCATCGCGCGGCGCCGCGACGTCTCGCCCGGCAAGGTGCTCGGCGACGCGGCGATCGTGGAGGCCGCGCTGACCCTCCCGGTGAACGTGCACGCGCTGGCCCAGCTCAACGGGTTCGGCAACCGCATGGGGCGCCGCCAGCTCGAACAGTGGCAGGCCGCGGTGGAGCGCGCCAGGTCGCTGTCGGAGTCGCAGTTGCCGCAGCCGGGGCAGCCGGTGACCGGGCCCCCGCCGCCGCGGGCGTGGGCCGACAAGGACCCGAGGGCCGCCGCCCGGCTGTCGGCGGCGCGCGCGGCGGTGACGACGCTGGCCGAGCAGCTGAACATGCCGCAGGAGAACCTGATCACGCCCGACACGGTGCGCCGGGTGTGCTGGGAGCCGCCGCGGGTGCCCGACGCGGAATCGGTCGCCGCCGCCCTCGCCGGGCACGGGGCGCGCCCCTGGCAGGTGGAGCAGGTGACGCCGGTACTGCTGGCGGCCCTGAACCAGCCCGACCCGGCGGAGTAGCCGCGCGAAGCGGACGGGACCGTGCTGCTCCGCCCCGCTCCCCGGGGCGCGACGCCGCCGCCGTCGCCGCCGCCGCAAAGGAAGTGCTGCAGGAACAGGCAGAACGGCGGCGCCGGCGGAGCGTCCCGCCCCGCACCTGCCGGGATCGCCCCGCGACGGGCTCCGAAGAGCCCCGGGGAGCGGACCGGCAGCGTCGAGATCGCGCCAAGATCTCCGAAGGCCGTACGGGCGGCCCGCGGCCGGTCCCGTGCCGAAGCGGAACCGCCCGCACGCCCCGCGGAACCCGGAACGGGCGGCGGCGCACCCCGCGGGAGCCCGCCCGGGAGGGCTCCCGGAAACCGCCCCCGCACCGCCCCCGAAGTGGCTCGCGCCGCCGGAGGCCCGGCCGCCGGTGTGACCTTCGCCGCTCCGACCCCCGGGACTGTGCAGCTACGTTACCGATAAGTAGCATGAGGCTGAGCGCGCGCTCAGCGCATGCGCATCGCAGCAGTGCCACCCCGCACCCTGGAGGAGAGCCATCGTGCCTCGTACCGTCAGGGACGTCGTCTTCGTCGACGGCGTCCGCACCCCGTTCGGCAAGGCGGGCCCGAAGGGCA
>DASTDN010000473.1:0-10336 GCA_035710365.1 Streptomyces sp.
GCCCGCCGGTGTGGATCCCCTCCGACTGGACCCTGGCCAGCTTCCGCGCCCTGTTCGACCAGCTCGACATGGCCCGGTACTTCCTGAACTCGGTGATCGTCGCGATCCTCGTCACGGTCTGCAACCTGCTGTTCTGCTCGATGCTCGGCTACGCCCTGGCCAAGCTGAACTTCTCGG
Organism: Streptomyces sp.; assembly: GCA_035710365.1. GTDB lineage: Bacteria > Actinomycetota > Actinomycetes > Streptomycetales > Streptomycetaceae > Streptomyces. Next base: position 178 of record DASTDN010000473.1, read on the forward strand.
GCCGTTCGAAGATCTTCGGCGTGGTCCTCGCGTCGCTGATGGTCCCGGGGAACCTGATGATCCTTCCCCTGTACGTGCTGATGACGAGGATGGACCTCATCGACACGTACGCGGGCCTGGTGCTGCCCTTCGCGGCCGGCGCGTTCGGCGTCTTCCTGATGCGGCAGTTCATGCAGTCCATCCCGGACGAGCTGCTGGAGGCGGCCCGGATGGACGGCGCCGGCGAGTGGTACATCTTCTGGCGGATCGTCCTGCCGCTGGTCAAGCCGGCGCTGGCGACCCTGACGATCTTCACGTTCCTCGGTTCCTGGAACAACTTCATCTGGCCGCTGATCGCCACCAACGACCCCGGCAAGTACACCCTGCCGGTGGCGCTCGCCACCTTCGCCAACGACCCCAACCGCACCGTGGGCGGCGGCAACGGGATGCTGATGGCCGGCTCCCTGCTCGTGGTGCTGCCGGTCCTGGTCGTCTTCATCGCCCTTCAGCGGCACTTCACCCAGGGCATCGCCACCGCGGGCATGAAGTAGACCGCGGCGCCGCCTCCCGTACCCCCACCCCTCGTGGCATGCGCCCCCGCCCCGTGGCGCCTGCCCTGCATCACAGAAAGTAGTGGACTCACCATGACCACCCGCACCACACCGTTCCCCGAGGGCTTCCTGTGGGGCGCGTCCACCGCGGCACATCAGATCGAGGGCAACAACGTCAACAGCGACTGGTGGCGCAAGGAGCACGATCCGGCGGCGGGGATCCAGGAGCCGAGCCTCGACGCCTGCGACAGTTACCACCGCTGGGAGCAGGACATGGACCTGCTCGCCGGCCTCGGCTTCACCGACTACCGCTTCAGCGTCGAGTGGGCCCGTATCGAGCCCGCGCGCGGCCGCTTCTCCCGGGCCGAGATCGCCCACTACCGCCGCATGGTGGACGGCGCGATCGCCCGCGGGCTGCGGCCGATGGTGACCCTGCACCACTTCACCGTCCCGCGCTGGTTCGAGGACTTCGGCGGGTGGACCGCGGACGGCGCCGTCGGCCTGTTCGCCAGGTACGTCGAGGAGTGCGCCCCGATCATCGCCGAGGGCGTACGCCATGTCTGCACGATCAACGAGCCGAACATGATCGCCGTGATGGCCGGGCTCGCCAAGTCCGGCGACCAGGGCTTCCCGCCCGCGGGCCTGCCCACGCCCGACGAGGAGACCACGCACGCGATCATCGCCGCGCACCGTGCCGCCGTGAAGGCGGTCAGGGGCATCGACCCCGGCATCCAGGTCGGCTGGACCATCGCCAACCAGGTCTACCAGGCACTGCCCGGTGCCGAGGACGTCACGGCCGCGTACCGCCACCCGCGCGAGGACGTCTTCATCGAGGCCGCCCGCGGCGACGACTGGCTCGGCGTGCAGTCCTACACGCGCACGAAGATCGGCCCCGAGGGTCCCGTGACGGCGCCCGCCGAGGCCGAGCGCACCCTGACGCAGTGGGAGTACTACCCCGGTGCCGTCGGCCACGCCCTGCGGCACACCGCCGACCTCGCCGGACCCGGCATGCCGCTGATCGTCACCGAGAACGGCATCGCCACCGCCGACGACACCCGGCGCGTCGCCTACTACACCGGGGCCCTCGCCGCCGTCGCCGCCTGCATCGAGGACGGCCTCAACATCCAGGGCTACCTGGCCTGGAGCGCCCTCGACAACTACGAGTGGGGCTCCTTCACCCCGACCTTCGGCCTCATCGCGGTCGACCCGGTCACCTTCGAGCGCACCGCCAAGCCGTCGGCCGTATGGCTCGGAGAGATGGGCACCACCAGGGCGCTGCCGCACGCCTGACCGATGCCCCCACGCACCCGGGAGCCGGCGGCCCCTGACATCCGCCGGCTCCCGGCCCATTTCGAGGACCAGCCGAGCACGCACAGGAACGTCCACATCCCCCCACCTGCCAAGGGAGTTCGAGCCGCATGGACCGTCGTACCTTCCTCTCGACCGCCGCCGGAGCCGGTGCCGCGGCCCTCACGCTGGGCGGCGCCCCCGCTGCCTTCGCCCGCCCCTCGTCCGCGAGGAGCGACGACACGAAGCTGCTGCACACGTGGTTCCGTGCGACCTACCGCTCGATCGTCGCCATGACCACCGACTTCGGGCTGACTGCCGACAAGATCGACGTCAGCGGCCCGGGCCGCCCGCTGCCCTCGGTGCAGACCTCGCCGACCAACATCGGCTGCGGGCTGTGGTCGACCGTCGCGGCCGCCGGGCTCGGCGTGATCTCGCCCGCCACGATGCACCGACGGCTGAGCCGCACCCTGTCCGCCGTGGAGAGCCTGGAGCGCGCGCACGGCTTCTGGTTCAACTGGTACGACGCGCACGACGGTTCGGTCCTCACCTCCTGGCCCGGCACCGGCGACGCGATACGCCCCTTCCTGTCCAGCGTCGACAACGCCTGGCTGGTGACCGGCCTGCGCATCGCCGCGGACGCCGACCCGGCCCTGAGGCCGCGCGTCGCGAAGCTGCTCGCCGATGCCGACTGGTCGTACTACTACACGCCCTTCGACCCTGCCGACCCGGCGGCCGGCCCCGGCCAGCTCCGCGGCGGGTTCTGGCCGGACAAGCCGGGCAAGGGCGAGCCGACCGGGCATCACTACGGCGCCCTCAACACCGAGCCGCGCATGGCCAGTTACCTCGGCATCGCCGACGGCAGCCTGCCGGCCGAGCACTACTGGCACCTGTACCGCACGATGCTGCCGGGCTGGGGCCAGGAGCAGGAACCCGGGGGCTCGTGGGTCGTCGTCGACGGCGTGCGGCTGTGGCAGGGGCACTACACCCACCGCGGACGCAAGCTCGTGCCCACCTGGGGCGGCTCGATGTTCGAAGCGCTCATGGTGCCGCTGTTCGTACCGGAGACGGAGTGGTCCCCGCGCGCCTGGGGCGTCACGCACGACCGTTACGTGCGCGGTCAGATCGAGCACGGCCTCGACGAGGCGGCCTACGGCTACTGGGGCTTCTCACCCGCCCAGATCCCCGAGGGCGGCTACCGCGAGTACGGCGTGGATGCCCTCGGCATGCAGGAGGAGGGGTACAACTCCCTCGGCGTCGTCACCCCGCACGCCTCCTTCCTCGCACTGCCGCAGGCGCGCGGGGCGGCCGTCGACAACCTGCGCGCCCTGGACCGGGACTTCGGCGCGTACGACGAGGACTACGGCTTCCGGGACTCCGTCGACGTCGCGACCGGCCGGGTCAGCGACTTCGTGCTCGCACTCGACCAGGGCATGATCGCTGCCGCGCTCGCGCAGCAACTGCGCCCCCGCCTCCTCCAGCGCCCGTTCCGCACCAGCGGGTTCGCCTCCCGGGTGAAGCCGCTGCTGGAGAGGGAGGACTTCGGCATCTGAGCCCGGCCGTGCCCTCGCGCCGGGGGGAGGCAGCCGGCACCGCCTCCCCCCGGCGTACGAGGGTGCCGGGGACCGGCCGCTCTCCCGCCGGCGCGCGCCGCCACCGGGCGGACCGGGCCCGCCGCCCGCCGTCCGGTACCGGTGGCTATGGCGCGTTGTCGCCTCCACAGCCGCCGTGGACGGTTCGACACTGCCTGTGAGTCGGACGGTCGTTCGTCCGTCGTGGCACCGGGACGAGGGAGAGACACCATGAGCCGCAGGCGGGACGTCATACGCACGGGAGACCCCGGACGATCGGGCCGCACGGGCCGTTCCCGCCCCAGACGGTCGATGTGGGTCACGCTGGGGCTCGTGCTGGCCGCCTCGGGGCTCGCGGCGGGGCCCGCGGGCGCCGTGCCGGCCGCACCGCAGCCGGGCGGGGCGAAGGCCACGGCGGTCGTGGTGACCTACAACGACAACGGCGCGCCCGACTTCCAGGCGGACATCGCCGAGGCGTCGGAGGTCTGGAACTCGTCCGTCGACAACGTGACGTTCGTGGACACCGACGGCGCGGCCGACTTCTACTACTACGAGGGCGACGACCTGTCCGCTCACGAGTACAGCACGGACGGCCGGGGACACGGGTGGATCTACCTTCCCCGCTCGCTCGCCGGCACGCATCCGATACGGATCATCACCCACACGCTGGGCCACATCCTGGGACTGCCCGACCACTACTCAGGTCCGTGCAGCGAGCTGATGTCCGGCGGCGGCCCCGGCACCGCCTGCAGCAACCCCTACCCGAACGCCACCGAGCGCGCCGTCGTCGACTCGCTGTGGGCCACCGGCCCGGCGGCAGCACCGCTCCGCGCCACCGCGGCCCGCCGCTGAGGCCGGTACCGCGGGAGCGGTGCCCGGCCGCGCGGACGGCGGGCGGCCGGGTGGCGGGCCGGCAGACGCGTCCGCCGGGCCTTCCACGGTGGCGGGAGCCGTCCTGCGGCGGGTCGGCCGGGCGTCGCGAGCGGCTCAGCCGCGCAGCCCTCGTGCCAGCCACACCGTCACCCCCGCCGACCCCGCCGCCAGGCCCGCCATCGCCCAGGTCGGGGAGGTCAGCTGGGCCAGGGTGCCCGCGAGTACGGCGCTCACGCCCTGCATCGTGAGCATGCCCGACGAGTGGAGGCCGAGGGCGTGGCCCGTGAGGGGGGCGGGGGTCAGGGCGAGCAGGCGTTCCTGCTGGACCAGGCTCGCGCCGAAGCCGACGGAGGCCAGGGCGGCCAGGAGGGCGGCCGGTACGAGCGGCGGGTGGAGGGCGAAGAGCGTGTACGGCGTCGCCAGGAGGAGCAGGAGGGGGATGCCGGCGCGGCGTCGTGCCGCCGGGGTGAGTACGCGCGCCACCAGGATGTCCCCGGCCAGCATGCCCAGAGCCGCGCACGCGAACAGCGCGCCCGCGGACCGGGGGGCGTAGGAGACGTAGAGCGACTCGCAGCCGACGACCAGGCCGTTGGGTATCCACAGGGCCAGGTAGAGGCGGCGGCGGGGGGCCGAGGACCACAGGGCGGCGTTGGTGCGCCAGGTCGTCCGCGGGGAGGGGCGGCCGGCCGCCCTCGGGGGGCGGGTGCGCAGGCCGAGGAAGAGGGTCGCCGACGCCGTCGCGTACAGGGCCGCGGCGAGCAGCAGGATCGTGCGCGGGGGCAGCAGCGCCAGCAGGGCGCCGCCCGTGGCGTAGCCGGTGACCTGGGTGACGCCGCTCGTCATGTTGAGGAGGGAGCGGCCGAGCAGGTAGCCGTCCTTGGTGAGGATCTCGTTGAGCAGGCCCCAGCGGACTCCGCCGGCCACCGACGCCACCAGGCCCTGCGCCAGCAGGACGGCGAGGACGCCGCCGACCGGCAGGGAGGGGACGGCCGTGACGGCCGTGGCCGCCGCGGAACACAGGGAGACGGCCGTCAGCGCCGCCTGCGGGGGCAGCCGGTCGGCCGCGGACAGCAGCAGCGTCGCGCCCAGCACCTGGGCGAGGGACGCGCCGAACATGCTCACCGCCGACAGCAGCGGGGAGTGCGTCGCCCGGTACACCAGCGTGCCGAGCGCCAGGCCGCCCGCCGTCCGGGCCACCCCCTGCGCCGTGGCGGCGAGGAAGAAGGGGGTGAACTCCTTCGTGCGGAAGAGGTCGCGGTAGCCGGTGGGCGCCGCGGGGGCGGAGGTCTCGGCTGCACCGGCCGTGCCGGTCCCGTCGCTGCTCATGGGGCGAGTCTGGGGAGGCTTCCGGGGCGTTGTTAGTGTTTCGCGGTCGCGCGAAACACTCCCGGGCCGGACGGAGGCGCCATGGGCTGGTGGCAGGTCAGTGCGGACACGCTCGCCCGCAGCCGGTTCGTCGTCTCGCCGCTCGCCGAGACCTTCGCGAGCCTGAAGCTGCTGCACTCCGGCGTGGCCACCCACCCCGGCGAACGCGTCTGGCTGGACGCCCACCGGCCCTGCCACCTGCGGATGCTGGCGGACGATCCGGTGACGGCGCTGCTGGTGCGGGCCGGGCTCGGGCGGAACTGGATCGCCGACTTCCTCACGCCCACCCCGCGCGACGGGGAGACCTTCGAGGAGGGTGTCGCGCGGGTGCGGGCCGTGCCGCCCGACGCGGCCCGTGCCCATCTGCGGCTGTCGCTGGAGGGGCCGTTGCCGGCCGCGCTCGACCGTGACGACCTGGCCGAGCGGGCGGCCGCGCTGCTGGAGCACGTCTGGGAGCGGTCCGTACTGCCGTACTGGGACCGCAGGCGCCGCATCCTGGAGGCCGACATCGTCGCGCGGACCGCGCTGGTCAGCCGGGGCGGCTGGGCCACCGTCCTCGACGCGCTGCGGCCGGGGACGCGGTGGCTCGGCGGCAGCCGCTTCCAGGTGAACCTGCACGCGTACCCGCCGCGCGAGATCTCCGGCGCGGAACTCGTCTTCGTTCCCGTCACCCCGAAGTCCGGCTGGGTGTCCTGGGAGGACCCCGGCCAGGGCGCGTCCGGCGCCGGGGTCCCGGAGGAGCCCGCGCGGTACGCCGTCGTCTACGCCTGCTCGGGCGTCCTCGCCGACTGCGCCGGGGGCCGGGCCGTGCCGGCGTCGGCGAGCCTGGACGCGCTGCTGGGGGAGGCCCGTGCCCGGGTGCTGGTCCTGCTCGGCTCGCCCCTGAGCACCAGCCACCTCGTCGCGGTGACGGGGCAGGGGCTCGGTTCGGTGGGGCGGCACCTGAGGGTGCTGCTGGAGGCCGGTCTGGTGGAGCGGCACCGGGCGGGGCGGTCGGTGCTGTACTCGCGGTCGGCGGCCGGTGAGGTCCTGGTGGAGGCCGCGGTCTGCACGGGTGACGGCGGCGAGGGACCGGGCGGCCGGAGCCGCGGTTAGCATCCGCCCATGACCACTTCTACGCAGAACACCCCGAGCGGTGGCGGTACTTCTCCCCTCGGCGTCGAGATCGGCGCCCTTCAGGGCGGCTCGGCGGGCCTCGGGCAGTACCTGGGCAAGGCCGTGCTGATCGTGAACGTCGCGTCCAAGTGCGGGCTCACCCCGCAGTACGCCGGGCTCGAACGACTGCACGAGCAGTACGCCGGACAGGGCTTCACGGTGCTCGGCGTGCCGTGCAACCAGTTCTTCGGGCAGGAGCCCGGCAGCAGCGCGGAGATCGCGGAGTTCTGCTCGGCGACGTACGGCGTGACCTTCCCGATGACCGAGAAGACCGACGTGAACGGCGCGGACCGGCACCCCCTGTACGAGCGTCTGGTCGGCTTCGCCGACGCCGGAGGGCACAGCGGCGATGTCCGCTGGAACTTCGAGAAGTTCCTCGTGGGCCGGGACGGCGAGGTGGTCGCCCGGTTCGCCCCGCAGACCGACCCGGAGTCCGCCGAGGTCGTCGCCGCGATCGAGGCCCAGATCGCCGGCTGACACCGCCCGCGCGGGCGGCGGCCCGGCGGCACCCCGTCGGCGGGACCGGCGGGAGACGCGGCAATGAGCCGAGCCCTCTCGGCAAGGACGGCGGACTCGTCGAGAGGGCTCTTTTCGTGCTGCTTATGCAGTTGTGCACCGCGGATACGGCGGGCGAAGGGTCGGGCTCGCGCGGATCACTCGATATTCCGGACCGGGTCAGGAAGACCTCCGTTACGCCTTGACCGACGCCACGAAGGCGTTCCACGCGGTGCTCGGGAAGGCGAGCGTCGGGCCGCCGCAGACCTTGGAGTCGCGGACCGCGAGCGCCGCCACCGTGGGGGACTTGACCTCGACGCAGGCGCCGTTGTTGTTGGAGTACGAGGACTTGGTCCAGGTGTGCGTGGCGCCCTGCTGGATTGCCATGTTTGCTCCGTAGCAAGTTGCTGAGTAGCTGTCACCGGGGCCGCGGGAGTCCGGCTGGAAACCCGCGGTTCGGTTTGCGCCAACCCCTGCTGATCGTTGGCGTGATCGACGCTACTCGCCAAACTTCCCGTTCGGACCAGCCATTCACTCGACCGGATGGCATATTCCAGGAGCGACTTCCAGTCAGACCCTTGACGGGTGTAACATCCCGCCCTTTTCGATCCTGTTCGCCGCCGGACCGGTGTCGCGCCCGGTACGGCTCGCGCCCCAGCCCGCCCGTCGACCGCGTCTCAGCGCGCGTAGGTCTTCGCCAGGTCCTCGATCCGCCTGCGGGACTCCTCCACGTTCAGCGCCTGGGCCCGCAGGTGCTCGTACATCACCGTGTACTTCTGCACGTCGGGGGCCTTCTCCAGGTACAGGTCGCTGGTGACACCCTCTATGTAGACGACGCTCGAATCGGCCGCGTCCGCGAACTCCAGGATCGAGTACTGACCGTTCAGGCCCGGGTGCGCGCCGACCGTGAAGGGCAGCACCTGGACCGTGATGTGCGGGAGCTGCGACATCTCCGCCACGCGTTCCAACTGCTCCCGCATCACCAGCCTGTCGCCGACGACGCGGTGCAGGGCCGCCTCGTCCAGGACCACCCACAGGCGCAGCGGATCGCTCTCGGCGGTGATGCGCTCCTGTCTGCGAATCCGGACCTGGACCCGTTTGTCGATCTCGCTCTCGGACGTCTCCGGCGAGCCGCCTCTGATGATGGCCTCCGCGTACGCGGGCGTCTGGAGCAGACCGGTGATGATCTGCGGTTCGTACACCCGCAGCGACTCGGCGTCGGTCTCCAGGCCGATGTACACGCTGTACGGAATGTCCCCGAAGGCGTGCCACCAGCCCTGCTGGCGGGAGTCCTTGGCCATCTGCATCAGCGAGTCGACGACGCGCTGGTCCTCGACGTCGTACACGTTGCACAGGTCGCGCACGTCGCGCTGGCTGATGCTGCGCCGGCCGTTCTCCAGCCGGCTGATCTTCGACTGCGACACGAGCAGTCGCTCCGCCACTTCCTCGGCGGTCATGCCTTTTTGCTCCCGGAGCCTGCGCAGCTCCTGGCCGAGTCGGCGCCGCCTGACGGTGGGGTTGACACTGGACGCCACGGGACGTGCACCTCCGGCTGCGTACCTGGATAGAAATTGCCACTTTGCGTATCTGCTGCTGAGCAGACTGCCACCAAGGGGCTCGCTACCGCTGGGAAACACCGGATATGCCCTGCGTAAGTGCGGAATCGGCGCCCCGTCAGGGCCGGATCCAAGCCCGGAGGGGGCTCGGACGGGGTCGATTCGCAGGTTCGGGCCGTCCCGGCCGGGCCCCGGGACACAGGCGCGCGGGGCGGCGGGACCGCGTCGTCGTCCGGACGTACGGTCCTTGCCGCCCCGCGCGGACCAGCGGCTTGCGAACCGGTCGTCAGACGCCGGCGCGGAGCTCGGTGGTGCGGTGCGTGTGGTGCGCGTGCGGGTGGTGCGGACGGCGCCGGTGGTGCGTGCGGTGCCGTCGGTGCGTACGGCCGGTGAGCGGGTGGCACGCGTGGCGCATGCGGTCCGGGTGATGCGGGCCGTGCGGTGGTACCGCTGCGCTTCGCGTGCGGCTCAGTGGGCCGCGACGCGCGCCGAGCTGCCGCGGTGCGGCTGCATCGGCACCCCGCGGGCAGGGGCCGGGGCGGCCCTGCCTCCGGCGGTGGCCTGCCGGCCGGCCGGTGGGGCGCTGCGGCGCGGCTGGGCCGCGACGCCGTTCTGGACGTCCATCACCGCGTGCGCGACGAGACCGCCCATGGGGTCGTGCCTGATCAGGTCCCTGAGCCGGGAGCGAGAGGAGCGTCCCTCGTTGCCCGGGTACAGGTGCTTGCCGAGGCCGACCGCGTGAGCGAGGGCCGCGAGGGCCGCGGTCCGCGGGTCCGGCGGTACGCCGGTGCGGATCGCGGAGTCCAGCCGGGCCCTGATCTCCCGGCTGATCTCGGTGTCCGTCGCCTGGTAGCGAGTCGTCGGCAGCACCCCGCACATCTGTCCGGCCACGGCGTGCACCATGCCGCACCGCTCCAGATGCGAGAGGTAGGTCTGGCGCAGCCCGAGACGCGGCCCGCCGATCCAGTGGACCGCCCGTACCGGAGCGCCGCGCCTTCGCAGCAACTCCAACGCGCAGTCCAGTGTTGGGTCTCCAGTCGGCCGTGGCACGACCACGGCGATACGATCCCCGTCTGGGGCTATCCGTCCGGCCAGCGCCAGCTCCACTAGCTGTGCTCCGGCCAGACCAAGGTCGAGCGACTGCGGCTGTGCGGTGGTACCCGTGGCCGGGTCCAACGCCAGCAGCAGAAGCTCCTCCGGAATGGTTCTGCGGCTCCTGCCCATCCATGCCTCCCCGCGTGGATGAATGACAGGGTGACCCCTCTCACATTGGTCTGTCGAGGGTGCGTGACCGGAATGTAGTGGAACCGATAGGTATGTCGTTCTC
>DASTDN010000474.1:0-16247 GCA_035710365.1 Streptomyces sp.
GTCCAGGAAGATCAGCGACGGCTTGGTGAGCAGCTCCAGGGCCACCGAGACGCGCTTGCGCTGGCCGCCGGAGAGGGAGGTGACCTTCTTGTCCTTGTGGATGTCGAGCTTCAGCTCGCGCAGCACCTCGTCGATGCGGGCGTTGCGCTCGGCGGCCGTGGTGTCGGCGGGGAAGCGCAGCTTGGCCGCGTACGTGAGGGCCTTCCGGACGGTCAGCTCCTTGTGCAGGATGTCGTCCTGCGGGACCAGGCCGATGCGCTGGCGCAGCTCGGCGAACTGCTTGTAGAGGTTCCGGTTGTCGTAGAGGACCTCGCCCTGGTCGGCCGGGCGGTAGCCGGTCAGCGCCTTGAGCAGCGTCGACTTGCCGGAGCCGGACGGTCCGATGACGGCGATCAGGGACTTCTCCGGGACGCCGAAGGAGACGTCCTTGAGGATCTGCTTGCCGCCGTCGACGGTGACGGTGAGGTGGCGCGCGGAGAAGGACACCTCGCCGGTGTCGACGAACTCCTCCAGCCGGTCGCCGACGATCCGGAACGTGGAGTGGCCGACGCCGACGATGTCGGCCGGGCCGAGGAGCTGGGTGCCGCCCTTGGCGATCGGCTGGCCGTTGACGTAGGTGCCGTTGTGCGAGCCGAGGTCGCGGATCTCCAGGCGGCCGTCGGGCGTCGCGTGGAACTCGGCGTGGTTGCGCGAGACCTGCAGGTCGGAGACGACCAGGTCGTTCTCCAGGGCACGGCCGATGCGCATGACGCGGCCGAGGGCGAACTGGTGGAACGTGGTCGGGCTGCGGTCGCCGTGGGCCGGCGGCGCCCCCGCGCCACCACCGGGTGCCTGCTGCGGCGGAATGTGCGCGCCGGGCTGCTGCGGCTGCTGCCAGCCGGGCTGCGGTGCCTGCTGCTGCGGCGTCTGCGGGGCCCAGCCGGGCTGCGCGCCCTGCGCCGCGTACGGCTGCTGCGGGGCCTGCTGGTGATGCGGCTGCTGGGGCGCGGCGGCGGCCTGCGCGGCGCCCGAGAGGGTCACGCGGGGGCCGTCGGAGGCGTTGCCCAGGTTCAGGACCGTTCCCGGCGCGACCTCCGTCTGCTGCACGCGCCGGCCCTGCACGAACGTGCCGTTGGTGCTGCCGTGGTCCTCCACGACCCAACTGCGGCCGTTGAAACCGACCGTGGCGTGACGCCAGGACACCCTGGCGTCGTCGAACACGACGTCTCCCTGTGGATCGCGTCCGAGCGTGTACGACCTGGACGGGTCGAGCGTCCAGGTCCGTCCATTGAATTCCAGTACGAGTTCCGGCACTCCATGCCCCACTGATTTGTCCCCCGAATTGCCCCCGTTGCGGGGAGTCTAGGGATGTCGAACATCGGATGAACTATTTCAGGCTCGGGCCCCTGACCGAAAGTCGGGCCTTGTGAAGACCCCGCAGGGGTGCTCACGAGGCCGGCGCCCGGACTGCCGCGCGCACCGGGACGTGCCCGAGCACGACGGACGCGGGGGTGACGGGAGGTGTCCGGGACGGTCGCGGCGGGGCCGTGGCGGTAGCCGTGCGGGGCGGCCGACCGGCTTCCCGGCGCCGCCATCGGGCTGGCGGAGGGCGGGGGGGTAGGGGAAGACTCCGGGGCGGTCACGGCGGTGGCCGTACGGCGCGGCCGGCCGGCTTCCCGGCGTCGCCGTCCGGCTGGCGGACCGCGGGGGCGGGGCGCGCGGGGTGCCGGATACGGTGGAGGCACCATGAGCGCATCGCAGACCTCCGAGCTCCCCACACTCCTCGTCAAGATCTTCGGCAAGGACAGGCCGGGCATCACGGCCGGCCTCTTCGACACACTCGCCGCGTACTCCCTCGACGTCGTCGACATCGAGCAGGTCGTCACACGTGGCCGGATGGTGCTGTGCGCGCTGGTGACGGAGCCGCCCCCGGGCATGGAGGGCGAGCTGCGGGCAACGGTCCACAGTTGGGCGGAGTCGATGAGGATGGAGGCGGAGATCATCTCCGGCATCGGCGACAACCGCCCGCGCGGCCTCGGCCGTTCCCTGGTCACGGTGCTGGGCCACCCGCTGACGGCGGAGGCGACGTCGGCCGTCGCGGCCCGGATCACCAGGACGGGCGGCAACATCGACCGGATCTTCCGGCTCGCGAAATACCCGGTGACGGCGGTGGAGTTCGCGGTGTCCGGCGTCGAGACCGAGCCGCTGCGCACCGCCCTGGCCAGGGACGCGGCGGCACTCGGCGTGGACGTGGCGGTCGTCGCCGCGGGGCTGCACCGGCGTGCGCAGCGGCTCGTCGTGATGGACGTCGACTCCACGCTCATCCAGGACGAGGTCATCGAGCTGTTCGCGGCGCACGCGGGCTGTGAGGACCGGGTGGCCGAGGTGACGGCGGCGGCGATGCGCGGCGAGCTGGACTTCGAGCAGTCCCTCCACGCGCGCGTGGCGCTCCTCGCGGGCCTGGACGCGTCCGTGGTGGACAAGGTGCGCAGCGAGGTGCGGCTGACGCCGGGCGCGCGCACCCTGATCCGGACACTGAAGCGCCTGGGCTACCAGGTCGGGGTGGTCTCCGGCGGTTTCACCCAGGTCACCGACGATCTCAAGGAGCGTCTGGGGCTGGACTTCGCCCAGGCCAACACGCTGGAGGTGGCCGACGGCAAGCTGACCGGCCGGGTCACCGGAGAGATCGTGGACCGGGCGGGCAAGGCGCGGCTGCTGCGCCGGTTCGCCGCCGAGGCGGGCGTCCCGCTGTCGCAGACGGTGGCGGTCGGTGACGGCGCGAACGATCTGGACATGCTGAACGCGGCGGGTCTGGGCGTCGCCTTCAACGCCAAGCCGGTGGTGCGGCAGGCCGCGTACACGGCGGTGAACGTGCCGTTCCTGGACACCGTGCTGTATCTGCTCGGCGTGACCCGCGAGGAGGTCGAGGCGGCGGACACCGCGTACTCGGGCCCGGAGGACCGTCCGGAGGAGGACCCCTCCGGCACGCGCTGAACACGGGCGTCCACGGCGCGTGCGAAAGGCCCGGCGCCTGGTGGTGCCGGGCCTTCGTCGTGCGTACGGCCCTACTCCGAGGGCGCCCAGTAGTCGACCAGGGCGGCGGTGCCGGGCTCCAGGGACTTCCAGTCCCCGGTGAAGGTGAGGACGACGAAGGCGGCGGCCGGGAATCCGCGGCGGGCCATGCGGTCCCGTGCGGTGCCGTCGGCGGTGCCGGCCAGGACGTCGGCGAGACCGTGGATGCCGGGGTTGTGGCCGATCAGCAGGACGTTGCGGGCGTCGTCGGGGGTTTCGTTGAGCACGGTGATGAGCTCGCCGGGCGAGGCCTCGTAGATCCGCTCCTCATACACGGTCTTCGGCCGGTGCTCGAACTCGTGCACGGCGAGCTTCCAGGTCTCGCGGGTCCGGGTCGCGGTGGAGCACAGTGCCAGGTCGAAGGGAATGCCGGTGTCGGCCAGCTTTCGTCCGGCGAACGCGGCGTCCATGCGTCCTCGGTCCGCGAGCGGTCGCTCGTGGTCGGTCACCTGGGGCCAGTCGGCTTTCGCATGCCGGAAAAGGACAATCCTGCGGGGGTCTGCGACGCTCATGTTTCCCAGCTTCGCATGAAACAGGCCATGAGGCGCAGGGAGTTGACCGCCCCTGGAGCGCCGCCGGGCGCGTGAGCGGTGACGGTCAGCGCGTGATCAGGTACTGCAGGTGTGCGAAGAGGCGGGTGACCGCCGGGTCGCCCGCGGCGGCGTGCGCCTCGGAGGGCCGCAGTATCAGGGCGAGCAGGGTCGTGAACAGCAGCGCGGGCAGGGCGAGGGCCCACCAGGGCAGCCCGCTGCCGGCGCCGCCCCGGCCTGCCGGGTGGGGCGGGGTGTGGGTGGGGACCGGCATGGGTGCCTCCGCAGTCTCCGGGACGAGTCGTCCGCGCCGCGTGGTCCGCCGTACGCGGCCACAGTGCGAAGGTACGGATTCCGCGGCCCCCGGCCCATCCGGTGTTCCACCCACTCGACCCTGAACCCGGCCCCCTAGGGGACGGGGGGACAGCCCCACCTCCGGGCGTGCGGGGGCCCGGCGTACGGCCGGTTGCGGAGGTTGCGAGGGGCGTCTCGTCAGGGCGCCGCGACGGACGCGACGACGGCGATGATCACGAAAATGGCGAAGAACGCGCCGAAGATGAGCAGCAGCTTCTTCTGGCCGTCGCGGGGGTTCGGGTCGAGCACGGGCATGCGGCAAGTGTCGCACCCGGGCGGCCGGGCCCGGACGCGGGGTGACCGGTGCGTGCGGACAGGACCGGACGCGGGTGACCGGTGGGGGGACGGGCCCGGGTGGCCCGGGGGAGATCAGCCGGCCGTCTCGTCTCCCCCGCACGGCGAGCGCGGGTCGCCCGCACGGCACGATCAGCCGGTGCTCCCGTTCTCCACCGCGCGACGGACGCGGAACCCCGGCACGGCACGGCACGGCCGGCCGGTGGTCTCTCCCCCGCGCCGCGGGCGCGGGTCGTCGTCACGGCACGGGTCAGCCGGTCGTCTCGTCCTCCACCGTGCGGTTGCGGCCCGCCAGGACGCCCACCAGCATCTGCGGGATCATCAGGGCCGTCATGAGCGCGATGGGCAGTCCCCAGCCGCCGCTGTGCTGGTAGAGCACACCCACCAGCAGAGGGCCCGGGATGGAGAGCAGATAGCCGGTGCTCTGCGCGAAGGCCGACAGCCGGGCGACCCCGGGCCCGGTCCTGGCCCGCATCCCGACCATGGTGAGCGCGAGCGGGAACGCGCAGTTGGAGACGCCGAGCAGCAGGGCCCAGGCCAGGGCTCCGGCCGCGGGGGCGAGGTAGAGACCGGCGTACCCGGCGAGGCCGCAGGCGCCGAGGGCGAGGGCGATCGGGCCCTGGTTCGGCATGCGGGCCGCCAGGCGGGGGATGACGAAGGCCAGGGGCACGCCCACCACCATGGTGAGGGCGAGCAGCAGCCCGGCGGTGTCGGCGGGCACGCCCGCGTCCCGGAAGATCTGCGGCATCCAGCCCATCGTGATGTAGGCCGCGGTGGCCTGCAGCCCGAAGAACACCGCGAGCGCGCGGGCGGTGGGGCTGCGGGTGATGGAGGGGGCGGGCGGCTCCCCGGCCGCGCTCGTGCCGGCGACGGCACCCGTGGCCTCGCCGGTGCCCATGCCTGAACCCGCGGCGGCCCCGTTGCCCGCGCCGGCACCCGTGGCCGCAGTCGGACCCGTGGCGGGACCCGTGGGCGCGCTCGTGCTCCCGGCGGAACCCGTGCCCGCGCCCGGATTCGCGGACGTGCCCGCACCCGCGGCCGGATTCGCGGACGTGCCCGCACCCGTGGCCGGATTCGCGGCGGCGTCCGTACCCGCGCCCGTACCCGCGTCCATGGCCGTACCCGTGCCCGGCGCCGCATCCGTACGCCTGTCGCGCCACGCCGCGAAGGGCCTCCCGCGGCCCCGCGCCCCGGCGGCCGGCCGCTCGCCACGCGGTGTGTCCCGGTCCCGTACGAAGGCGAGCCACGGCAGGACCGCCAGGGCCGCGGGCACGGCCCACACGGCGAGGCCGGAGCGCCAGTTTCCGCCGAGGGCGTCGGCGGCGGGCACGGTCACCGCGGCGGCGGAGGAGGTGCCGACCGCGAGGGCCATCGAGTACACGCCGGTCATGGGGCCGACCCGGTCGGGGAACCAGCGCTTGACGACGACCGGCATCAGGACGTTGCTGACGGCTATGCCCATGAGGGCGAGGGCGCTGGCCGCCAGGAACGCGGGTGTACCGCCCGTGTAGGGGCGTATCAGCAGGCCTGCGGCGATGGCTGCCATGCCCGCGCAGACCACGGCGGCGGGTCCGAAGCGGCGGGCCAGCCGCGGGGCGGTGGCACCGAACAGCGCGAAGCAGAGCGGGGGCACGGAGGTCAGGAGCCCGGCCACGCTGCCGCTCATGCCGAGCCCGCCACGGACCTCTTCGAGCAGGGCGCCGAAGCTCGTGATGGCCGGGCGGAGGTTGACGGCGGCCAGCACGAGGGCGACGACGAGCAGCCGGGTCCTCCACGCGCGCGCGGGGGACCCCCCTGCCGCATCGGAGCCGGTGCCGCTCGCCGGTGCCGTGGAGGTCGTCGTCGCGGTGGTCGTCTGCGGGGTGGTCGTCGTCGCGGTGGACCGATGTTCCTCACTAGCCATACCAACCATCATAGAATCATAGGATGATTGGTCGTTCGAATCGTCCATGTCGTTCATGGTCCGTCGCTCCGCTGCCGGAGCGGCCGTGGAGGGGTGCGCCATGCCCCTGAGCCATCCCCGGCGTTCGGCACTGGCCGAGCAGGTCATCGCCGCTCTGCGGGCGCAGATCACCTCGGGCGAGTGGCCCGTCGGCTCCCGCGTCCCGACCGAGACCGAGCTGGTCGAGCAGCTCGGGGTGGCCCGCAACACGGTCCGCGAGGCCGTCCGCGCCCTCGCGCACAACGGCCTGCTGGACATCCGCCAGGGCTCCGGCACGTACGTCGCGGCGACGAGCGAACTGGCCGGTGTGATGCACCGCCGCTTCGCGGACGCCGACCCCGGGCACATCGCCGAACTGCGCTCCACGCTGGAGTCGGGCGCGGCGAGACTGGCCGCCGAGCGGCGCACGGAGAAGGATCTCGGGCAACTGGACGCGCTGCTGCTGCGCCGCGACGAGGCCTGGGAGTCGGGCGACGCGGAGGCGTTCGTGGCGGCGGACACCACCTTCCACCTGGCCGTGGTGTCGGCCTCCCACAACGACGCGATGACGGCGATGTACGCGGACCTCGGCGAGGTGCTGCGGGACTGGCTGCGCGAGGACGTCGGCGCGGAGCTGGCCCCCGAGTCGTACATGGGGCACGGGCGGCTCGTCGACGCGATCCGCGCGGGCGACACGGCGGCCGCCGCGGCCGAGGCGGCGAGCTATCCGTTCCTGTGCCGCCCGGGGCGGTTCACCGCTCCGGGTCACGGCCGGGCGGGCGGCTGACCCGTCGGTCAGCTTCCCCGGTTCTGGTGGCTGACCCACACCGCGCGGATCTCCTTCCAGCACCGGCCGGCCAGCCGTACGGTCTCGGCCGGGCCGGTGTCGGCGGGGGCGCTGTCGGTGTCGAGGTCCCACCAGCGCTCGCACTCGACGTGCAGGCGCACGCGGTCGGTGTCCACGTACGGGTTGTGGCAGTGGGCGACCGCCTGCGAGCCGCGGACGGCTATCCGGCACTCCGCCCCGAACGGGGCGCGCCCGGCCGGCGGTGCGGCCACGCGCGCGGGGGGCGGCGCCGCGTGCGGTCCCCCTGCGCGCGCGTGTGCGAGCGCCTCGCACGGCAGGCCCACCAGGAGGGCCGCGGCGACGGTCGCCGCGGCCAGGCTGTGGATGAGCTGCACAGGGGCCTCCTCGGCCGCGCTGGGGAGGATGCGCACGCCGGACGCCGGGGGCGCACGCGGGTGGACGCGTCTCCAGAGTGCGCGGGCCGCCGGGTGCCCCGCCCGGTCCGCGGGCCGGACGGGTGACGCCCCGCCCCCGCGCACTGCGGGGACGGGGCGTCACGGGGCGCCGGAGGGGCGCCACGGGGAAGCGTACGGAGAGGGTCGCCGCCGGTCAGGCGCCGATGGCGTGCAGGCCGCCGTCCACGTGGATGATCTCGCCGGTGGTCTTCGGGAACCAGTCGCTGAGCAGCGCGACGACACCGCGGCCGGCCGGCTCGGGGTCCTTCAGGTCCCACTCCAGGGGCGCGCGGTTGTCCCACACGGTGGCCAGCTCGGAGAAGCCCGGGATGGACTTCGCGGCCATGGAGCCGAGAGGGCCGGCGGAGATGAGGTTGCAGCGGATGTTCTGCTTCCCCAGGTCGCGCGCCATGTAGCGGCTGGTGGCCTCCAGGGCGGCCTTGGCGGGGCCCATCCAGTCGTACTGCGGCCAGGCGTACTGCGCGTCGAAGGTCAGACCGACGACGGAGCCGCCGTCCTGCATCAGCGGCAGGCAGGCCGTGGTGAGCGACTTCAGGGAGAACGCCGAGACGTGCATGGCCGTGGCGACCGACTCGAACGGGGTGTTGAGGAAGTTGCCGCCGAGGGCGTCCTGCGGGGCGAAGCCGATGGAGTGCACGACGCCGTCGAGGCCGCCGAGCTCCTCGGCGACGACGTCGGCGAGACGGCCGAGGTGCTCGTCGTTGGTGACATCCAGCTCGACGACCTTGACGGGCCGGGGCAGCCGCCGGGCGATGCGCTGGGTCAGGGTGGGGCGGGGGAACGCGGTCAGGATGATCTCGGCACCCTGCTCCTGGGCCAGCTTCGCGGTGTGGAAGGCGATGGAGGACTCCATCAGCACACCGGTGATCAGGACGCGCTTGCCCTCGAGAATTCCGCTCATGGTGATCAGTGACCCATTCCCAGTCCGCCGTCAACGGGACTGACGGCTCCAGTGATGTACGACGCGTCGTCCGAGGCGAGGAACCGCACCGCCGCGGCGACCTCCCCCGGCTGCGCGTACCGGCCGAGCGGCACCTGCTTCACGATGCCCTCGCGCTGCTCGTCGGTGAGCACCTTGGTCATGTCGGTGTCGACGAAGCCGGGCGCCACGACGTTGAAGGTGATGTTGCGCGAGCCCAGCTCACGGGCGAGGGACCGCGCGAAGCCGACGAGGCCGGCCTTGGAGGCGGCGTAGTTCGCCTGGCCGGGGCCGCCGTACAGGCCGACGACCGACGAGATGAGGACGACGCGGCCCTTCTTGGCGCGCAGCATGGCGCGGTTGGCGCGCTTGACGACCCGGAAGGTGCCCGTGAGGTTGGTGTCGAGGACGGACGTGAACTCCTCCTCGCTCATGCGCATCAGGAGCTGGTCCTTGGTGATCCCGGCGTTGGCGACGAGGACCTCGACCGGGCCGTGCTCGGCCTCGATCTCCTTGTAGGCCTGCTCCACCTGCTCGGTGTCGGTGATGTCGCACTTGACGGCGAGGAACCCCGCCGGCGGCTCACCCGAGCGGTACGTGATCGCGACCTTGTCGCCGGCGTCGGCGAAAGCTCGGGCGATGGCGAGGCCGATGCCCCGGTTTCCTCCGGTGACGAGAACCGAGCGGCTCAACGGATCACCCTTTCCTTGACGGTCTGACACACCGCCCGCACCGTGGGTGACCCCCGGCCCGCAGGCGGCTTCCCCGAAAACCTATCGGTCCGGCCCCCGCGCCGGACATTCGGGCATCCACAGTGGCTTACGGGACTCCCTGTCGGGTCCCTACAGAAAGCCTCCCGGGTTCCGGCGGCGCCGCGTCCGCAAAGGTGTGGTCCGCGGACGGCCCGGAGGGACATGATCGGAGGCGACCGGTCCCGGCCGGTTCCCGCCCCGTCCTGCCGGACGGCCACAGCCACAGCCACACAACGGTCCACGGAAAGAGATGCCGGTGCCTCCTACGATCGACGAAGCCTTCACGGCGCTGCCCCTGCGCGCCCTCGCCGACGCCGCGCTCGCACGCGCGCGTGCGCTGGGGGCCGAACACGCGGATTTCCGCTTCGAGCGGGTGCGCAGCGCGTCCTGGCGGCTGCGGGACGCCAAGCCGTCCGGGTCGTCGGACACCACCGACCTCGGGTACGCGGTACGGGTCGTGCACGGCGGCACCTGGGGGTTCGCCTCGGGGGTCGACCTGAGCATGGACGCCGCCGCGAGGGTCGCCTCGCAGGCGGTGGCCATGGCGAAACTGTCCGCGCAGGTGATCAGGGCGGCCGGATCGGACGAGAGGGTCGAGCTGGCCGACGAGCCGGTGCACGCGGACCGGACGTGGATCTCGTCGTACGAGGTCGATCCGTTCACCGTGCCGGACGAGGAGAAGGCCGGGCTGCTCGCCGAGTGGAGCGCGCGGCTGCTCGCGGCGCGCGGGGTCGACCACGTCGACGCCTCGCTGCTCACCGTCCACGAGAACAAGTTCTACGCCGACACGGCGGGCACCGTCACCACGCAGCAGCGGGTCCGGCTGCATCCGCAGCTCACCGCGGTGGCGGTCGACGAGTCCAGCGGCGAGTTCGACTCGATGCGGACCATCGCGCCGCCCGTCGGCCGGGGCTGGGAGTACCTCACGGGCACCGGCTGGGACTGGGAGTCCGAGCTGGCCGAGCTGCCGGAGCTGCTGGCGGAGAAGATGCGCGCGCCGAGCGTCAGGGCGGGCACCTACGACCTGGTCGTGGACCCGTCCAACCTGTGGCTGACGATCCACGAGTCCGTCGGCCACGCCACCGAGCTGGACCGGGCCCTCGGCTACGAGGCGGCGTACGCGGGCACGTCCTTCGCCACCTTCGACCAGCTCGGCACGCTGAGGTACGGCTCGGAGCTGATGAACGTCACCGGCGACCGCACCGCCGAGCACGGCCTGGCGACCGTCGGGTACGACGACGAGGGCGTCGAGGCGCAGTCCTGGGACCTGGTCAGGGACGGGGTGCTGGCCGGCTACCAGCTCGACCGCAGGATCGCCCGCCTGACCGGCTTCGAGCGGTCCAACGGGTGCGCGTACGCCGACTCGCCCGGGCACGTGCCGGTGCAGCGCATGGCGAACGTGTCGCTGCGCCCCGATCCCGCCGGGATGTCGACCGAGGACCTCATCGGGAGCGTGGAGCGGGGCATCTACGTCGTCGGGGACCGGTCCTGGTCGATCGACATGCAGCGGTACAACTTCCAGTTCACCGGGCAGCGCTTCCACCGGATCGAGAACGGGCGGCTCGCCGGGCAGCTCCGGGACGTGGCCTACCAGGCGACCACGACCGACTTCTGGGGGTCGATGGCGGCCGTCGGCGGGCCCCAGACGTATGTCCTGGGGGGCGCGTTCAACTGCGGCAAGGCCCAGCCCGGCCAGGTCGCCGCCGTGTCGCACGGCTGCCCCTCCGCCCTGTTCCGGGGCGTCAACATCCTCAACACCACGCAGGAGGCCGGCCGATGAGCGCCCGCGTCACCAAGCCCCACGAGATCGTCGAGCGGGCCCTGGAACTGTCCCGCGCGGACGGCTGTGTCGTCATCGCCGACGAGCACTCCACCGCCAACCTGCGCTGGGCGGGCAACGCGCTCACCACGAACGGGGTGACGCGCGGGCGGACCCTCACCGTCGTGGCGACCGTCGACGGCAAGGAGGGCACCGCCTCCGGTGTGGTGTCCCGGTCCGCGGTCACGGCCGACGACCTGGAGCCGCTGGTGCGCGCGGCCGAGGCCGCCGCGCGGGGGGCCGCGCCCGCCGAGGACGCGCAGCCGCTGGTCACGGGCGTCGCACCGGCGCCGGAGTTCACGCAGGCCCCGGCCGAGACCTCGTCGGCGGTGTTCGCCGACTTCGCGCCCGCGCTCGGCGAGGCGTTCGCCCGCGCGCGTGCCGGCGGCCGCGAGCTGTACGGCTTCGCCAACCACGAGATGGTCTCCAGCTACCTGGGCACCTCCACGGGCCTGCGGCTGCGGCACGACCAGCCCAACGGCACGCTGGAGATGAACGCCAAGTCGCCGGACCGCACGCGGTCGGCGTGGGCGGGCCGCTCCACGCGGGACTTCGGGGACGTCGACCCGGCGGCGCTGGACGCGGAGCTCGCCGTACGGCTCGGCTGGGCGCGGCGGCGGATCGAGCTGCCGGCCGGGCGGTACGAGACGCTGCTGCCGCCGACGGCCGTCGCGGACCTGCTGATCTACCAGATGTGGTCGGCGTCGGGCCGGGACGCGGCCGAGGGGCGCACGGTGTTCTCCAGGCCGGGCGGCGGCACGCGCGTGGGCGAGAGGCTGACCGGGCTGCCGCTGACGCTGCGCAGCGATCCGCACGCGCCGGGTCTGCAGTCGGCGCCGTTCGTGATCGCGCACTCCTCGGGCGGCGACCAGTCGGTGTTCGACAACGGTCTGCCGCTGACCGCGACCGAGTGGATGCGCGAGGGCGAGCTGACGCGCCTGACGACCAGCAGGCACAGTGCGGCTCTGACCGGGCTGCCGGTGGCGCCGGGCATCGACAACCTCGTCCTGGACGGCGGCGAGGACCGCTCCCTGGAGGAGATGGTCGCGGCGACCGGGCGGGGGCTGCTGCTGACCTGCCTGTGGTACATCCGCGAGGTCGATCCGGCGACGCTGCTGCTGACGGGCCTGACCCGGGACGGCGTGTACCTCGTGGAGAACGGCGAGGTCACGGGCGAGGTGAACAACTTCCGGTTCAACGAGTCGCCGATCGGCCTGCTGGGCCGGGCGAGCGAGGCGGGGCGCACCGAGCAGACCCTGCCGCGGGAGTGGAGCGACTGGTTCACGCGGGCCGCGATGCCGCCGCTGCGGGTCCCGGATTTCAATATGAGCTCTGTCAGCCGGGGCGTATAACCTCGTAGGCGGCTGTCGCCCGACCGCCCGGACATCATCTAGGAGACACGAGAACCGTGACGGACATCGTCGACGAGCTGAAGTGGCGCGGGCTGTTCGCCCTGTCCACCGACGAGGACGCTTTGCGCAAGGCGCTCGCGGACGGTCCCGTCACGTTCTATTGCGGTTTCGACCCGACGGCGCCGTCACTGCACGTGGGGCATCTGGTTCAGGTGCTCACCGTGCGCCGGCTCCAGCAGGCCGGGCACCGGCCGCTGGCGCTGGTCGGCGGCGCCACGGGCCTGATCGGCGATCCGCGCCCGACGGCGGAGCGCACGCTGAACTCGCCGGAGACGGTCGCCGGCTGGGTGGAGGGGCTGCGCCGCCAGATCGAGCCGTTCCTGTCCTTCGAGGGCGAGAACGCCGCGGTGATGGTGAACAACCTCGACTGGACGGCGGGCCTGTCCGCGATCGAGTTCCTGCGGGACGTCGGCAAGCACTTCCGTGTGAACAAGATGCTGACGAAGGACTCCGTGGCCCGGCGCCTGCAGTCCGAACAGGGCATCAGCTACACGGAGTTCAGCTACCAGCTCCTCCAGGGCATGGACTTCCTCCAGCTCTACCGCCGTTACGGCTGCACGCTGCAGCAGGGTGGCAGCGACCAGTGGGGGAACCTGACGGCGGGCCTGGACCTGATCCACCGCCTGGAGCCGGACGCCTCGGTGCACGCGCTGGCGACGCCGCTGATGACGAAGGCGGACGGCACCAAGTTCGGCAAGACCGAGGGCGGCGCCGTGTGGCTCGACCCGGAGCTGACGACCCCGTACGCGTTCTACCAGTTCTGGCTGAACGTGGACGACCGGGACATCTCCGGCTACATGCGGATTCTGTCCTTCAGGTCGCGGGCCGAGCTGGAGGAGCTGGAGCGGCAGACCGAGGAGCGTCCGCAGGCCCGCGCAGCGCAGCGCGCCCTCGCGGAGGAGCTGACGACGCTGGTGCACGGCGCGGACCAGACGGCCGCCGTGATCGCCGCGTCGAGGGCCCTGTTCGGGCAGGGGGAGCTGGCGGAGCTGGACGAGCGGACGCTGACGGCGGCCCTGTCCGAGGTGCCGCACGTCCGGGTCGCCGAGCCCGGCCCGGTCGTCGACCTGTTCGCCGAGGTCGGCCTGGTCGCCAGCAAGTCGGCCGCGCGGCGCACGGTGAAGGAGGGCGGCGCCTACGTGAACAACGCGAAGGTCACCGCCGAGGACGCCGTCCCCGCCAAGGAGGACCTGCTGCACGGCCGGTGGCTGGTGCTGCGCCGCGGCAAGAAGAACCTGGCGGCGGTGGAGGTCACCGGCGCCTGAGCCGCCGTACGGCATGCGCGAGGGGCGGTTTCCGGCCGGGAAACCGCCCCTCGTGTGCGCCGGTCGCCTCCACGGCGGGTCAGGCCCGCTGCCGTTTCGTCCCGCGCAGGTTCATGTACGCCATGTCGGCCAGGAAGACGATGACGACGGCGGCGACGACCTGGAAGATGTGCCGCGCCCAGTCGATGCCGGGGGTCTCGTCCACCCCGAAGCCGCGGGCGACGGCATTGCCCACGATGGCCCCCAGGATGCCGCAGATGGTGGTCAGCCAGAGTGGACTGTGCTGTTTGCCGGGGATGATCGCCTTGGCGAGCAGTCCCAGTACGAATCCCACGATGATCGCCCACAACCAGCCCATGGCTGCCTCCTCGTCCGGGCCCGACCTGAGCTTTGCCACCAGTCTCGGTCCGTACGCCGTGCGTCGCACCTCGGAGGGTCCGCGGGACGACCACGCAGGTGGGGCGGCGGGCGCGGCGGGCCCCGGTCTCGTGTGGGGCGCGGGGGCGGCGTACCGTGGGAGGTGTCCGGGCCCGGTCTCCCCGGCCGGACGCGGGCCGGGTGACGGGCGGACGAGCCGACGCGGGCGGATGGTGGACTGTGATGCGGAAACGGCACGGCGACGGCAAGGCGGAAGTGTTCCGGATCACCGGGGCCCGGACCGGTCTCCAGGAGGACGTGCGCGGCCGGCAGCGCCGGTATGTCATCTCGATGTCGGTGCGCACCCTGTCGGTGATTCTCGCGGCGACGCTGTGGAACGTGGAGCGGCACGTCGCGATCGTGGCGCTGGTGCTGGGCGTCGTGCTCCCCTATGTCGCGGTCGTGATCGCCAACGCGGGGCGCGAGAACGCGCCGTCGCTCCCGCCGACCTTTGTCGTCACACCGTCCCGGCCGATGATCACGCCGCCGCGTGTGGACGACGATCCGGCGGAATTCGTCCCGGGAGAGGTGGTGTCCGACGCAATGCCGGGCGCCGGAAGCGAGAAACGCCGAAACTCCTGAGCATAGGTACGGGCCTTGAACGGAAGCCTCTTTCTTGCCAAAGCCCCGAGAAACCTCAATCCAATCGTGCCATTCCAGTGCCGGTCGACGGGTTGGCCGTGACATACTTCGTAAGCGCTCCGCATCCCCCGTCGGAGCGACGGACCGACGCCGGGCAGCTCCCCCCGTGGCTGCTCGGCGTCGCCTTGTCCGTGGACCTGTGAGACGAACCCGTGAGTGACGAAATCCCCATCTGCTCCGCCAAGGGCTGCCGCACCGCCGCCGTGTGGGTCCTGGCCTGGAACAATCCCAAACTGCACACTCCCGAACGCCGCAAGACCTGGCTGGCGTGCGAGGAACACCGGGAACACCTTTCGCAGTTCCTCGGTGTGCGCGGCTTTCTCAAGAACGTCGTCCCGCTGAGCGAGTGGCAGGCGTCCGAAGGATCCGGGGAGACGGAACGGCCCGGCTCCTAGCGCGCGCCGTCCGGATCTTCGTCGATGAGGCCGCCGGCGTAGTGCGATGCGGTGCGTCACCGGGCGGAGCGCGACCCGGGTACCGGGCGTACTCGGTACGCGGGTGCGACGACGCCGCGCGGTGCCGTGGCCGTCGTCGCGGGCCCGCAAGGATCCACGCGACAGGGCGTCGCCCGCCGGAGGCGATGGCAACCGCTGCTCCGGCTCCGCCCTATCCGCCGATCGCCGACATCGGGCGGTCCGGCTGGACGAACGACGGGTCGTCCAGGCCCGCGCCCGCCTTCTTGCCCCACATCGCCACGCGCCAGAGGCGGGCGATCTCCTCGTCGGGCGCACCGGACCGCAGCGCGGCCCGCAGGTCGGTCTCCTCGCGGGCG
Organism: Streptomyces sp.; assembly: GCA_035710365.1. Taxonomy (GTDB): domain Bacteria; phylum Actinomycetota; class Actinomycetes; order Streptomycetales; family Streptomycetaceae; genus Streptomyces. The sequence goes on from DASTDN010000474.1 coordinate 15,412, forward strand.
AACAGACAGGTGCGGATCTGGCCGTCGGCGGTGAGGCGGGTGCGGTCGCAGGCGGAGCAGAACGGGCGGGTGACGGAGGCGATGACGCCCACGCGGTGGGGTCCGCCGTCCACGAGCCAGCGCTCGGCGGGGGCGGAGCCGCGTTCCTCGGCGCCCTCGGCGGTGAGCTCGAAGCGGGTGCGCAGGGAGGCCAGGATGTCCCCGGCGGTGATCATGCCGTCGCGCTTCCAGCCGTGCTGGGCGTCCAGGGGCATCTGCTCGATGAAGCGCAGCTCGTAGCCGTGGTCCAGGGCCCAGGCGAGGAGGTCGGGGGCCTCGTCGGCGTTCAGGCCCGGCATCAGGACGGAGTTGACCTTGACGGGGGTGAGGCCCGCCGCGCGGGCGGCCTCCAGGCCTTCGAGGACGTCCTTGTGGCGGTCCCGGCGGGTCAGGGTCTTGAAGACGTCGGGGCGCAGGGTGTCCAGGGAGACGTTCACCCGGTCCAGACCGGCGGCCTTGAGGGCCCCGGCCGTGCGGCTGAGCCCTATGCCGTTGGTGGTGAGGGACGTCCGGGGGCGGGGGTCGAGGGCGGCGACCCGCTCGACGATGCCGGCCAGGCCGGGCCGCAGCAGGGGCTCGCCGCCGGTGAAGCGGACCTCCTCGACGCCGAGGGAGGTGACGGCGATGCCGACGAGGCGGACGATCTCGTCGTCCGTGAGCAGGTCGGGCTTGGCGAGCCACTGCAGGCCCTCCTCGGGCATGCAGTACGTACAGCGCAGGTTGCACCGGTCGGTCAGCGAGACTCTCAGGTCGGTTGCCACCCGGCCGTAGGTGTCGATGAGCACGTGGGCCCCCTC
>DASTDN010000475.1:0-12609 GCA_035710365.1 Streptomyces sp.
CGGACGACCTTCGCCGGGTCGATGTCGAGGACGCCGACCTCGGAGCCGAGGACGACGAGGCCGTCGTCGGTGACCCAGTAGCGGCCGGGGCGCAGGCCGTTGCGGTCGAGCACGGCGCCGACCTGGGTGCCGTCGGTGAAGCTGACGCAGGCGGGACCGTCCCAGGGCTCCATCATCGTGGAGTGGACCTGGTAGAAGGCACGCCGGGCCGGGTCCATGGAGTCGTGGTTCTCCCACGCCTCGGGGATCATCATCAGCACGGAGTGCGGCAGGGAGCGTCCGCCGAGGTGCAGCAGTTCGAGGACCTCGTCGAAGGACGCGGAGTCGGAGGCGTCGGGCGTGCAGACCGGGAAGATCCGCTCCAGGTCGCGGTCGCCGAACAGCCCGGAGACGAGCTGCGACTCGCGGGCGGCCATCCAGTTGCGGTTGCCCTTGACGGTGTTGATCTCCCCGTTGTGGGCGACGAAGCGGTACGGGTGCGCGAGCGGCCACGACGGGAAGGTGTTGGTGGAGAACCGGGAGTGCACGAGCGCGATCGCGGAGGCGAAGCGGCGGTCGGACAGGTCCGGGAAGAAGGGCTCGAGCTGGCCGGTGGTCAGCATGCCCTTGTAGACGATGGTGCGCGCGGACAGCGACGGGAAGTACACCCCGGCCTCGCGCTCGGCGCGCTTGCGCAGCGCGAACGCCTTGCGGTCGAGGTCGATGCCCTTGCTGCGGCCGTCGGTCACGAAGAGCTGCCGGAAGGCGGGCATCGTGGAACGGGCGGTGGCGCCGAGCAGTTGCGGGGCGACGGGGACGTCCCGCCAGCCGAGGACGGTCAGCCCTTCGTCGGACGCGATCGTCTCGATCCGCGAGACGGCGTCGGCGAGGGAGTCCTCGGGAAGGAAGGCGGTGCCCACGGCGTACCCCCCTGCCTCCGGGAGGGTGAATCCGGCCACCTCGCGGAAGAACGCGTCGGGCACCTGGGAGAGGATTCCGGCGCCGTCGCCGGAGTCCGGCTCGGAGCCGGTGGCGCCGCGGTGTTCGAGGTTGCGCAGCACGGTGAGGGCCTGTTCGACCAGCGTGTGGGACGCCTCGCCGGTCAGGTGGGCGACGAAGCCGACACCGCAGGCGTCGTGCTCGTGGCGGGGGTCGTACATACCCTGCGCAGCAGGGCGAGCATCCATGAAGGACCACTTCTGGCCATTCGCGGAGTGCTGGGACGGCTGGCGCGGCGTACGCATCGGCTCTCCCGTCGTCGTCATGTGGCATGTTCACGTGCCGAGGGACGACGTTGGCCCTCGCGTCGAGTGCGAAATTTCGTGCAGGTTACATGATGAGTCGGTTCTCGAAAACCGGATACTTCATTCCATCATGCGGACGCCGCAGGGTCTCGGTGAGGGATACCGCGCCGGTCGGCGGAAGTTGTGGAGGGCCGGGTCGATGCGCACGGATCGATGGGGGTCGTCGCCCGTCGTCCCGGGAACGGGTCGGGCGTCGTCGCCCTCGCCGCGGAGGTGCGCCGGGGGCGTCTTTGCCGACAGCGCTTACGGCTCATGCCCGATGGTCACGCATTCGAAACCAGCGAGTAACAGATGGCGGGCAGGCACCCGGCCCGCCGCACGGGCAGTTCCGCCCTATCCTACGACCGTCCCGAACATCGCCCCCAGGGCGTACGTGACCCCGGCCGCGGCACCGCCCAGGGCGAGCTGCCGCAGGCCGCTGTACCACCAGGTCCGCGTGGTCACCTTGGCCACGACCGCGCCGCACAGGAAGAGCCCGGCGAGCGCGAGCAGCACGGCGGGCCACAGCGCGCTCGCCCCGAGCAGGTAGGGCAGGACGGGCAGCAGGGCGCCGAGCGCGAACGAGCCGAACGACGACACGGCCGCGACCGCCGGGGAGGGCAGGTCGCCGGGGTCGACGCCGAGTTCCTCGCGGGCGTGGATCTCCAGGGCCTGCTCGGGGTCCCGCGAGAGCTGCCGGGCCACCTCGCGGGCGAGTCGCGCCTCCACGCCGCGCGACTCGTACAGCGCGGCCAGCTCCGCCTCCTCGTCCTTCGGGTGTGCGCACAGCTCGCGGCGCTCGACGGCCAGTTCCGCCTCGACCAGCTCGCGCTGGGAGGCGACGGAGGTGTACTCGCCGGCGGCCATGGAGAAGGCACCGGCGGCCAGGCCCGCGAGCCCGCTCAGGACGACGGTGTGCTGACCGGCCTGCCCGCCCGCGACACCGGTCATCAGGGCGAGGTTGGAGACCAGGCCGTCCATCGCACCGAAGACCGCGGGGCGCAGCCACCCGCCGTTGACGTCACGGTGGGTGTGGTTGTCGCGGTGCGCCTCGTGCAGCGTCGCCTCGGTCTCGATGATGGCCATACCGGACCCCCAGGAAGTGCCGTGCGGCACGTGCCGGACGCGCTCACTCCGAGCGCGCATTGGACATGATCTACTTTTCGACAACACCCAAGTTACGCTGTTCCGTTTGCGCCTGCCAGCAAGGAAAGGCTGGGCTAACCTGCGGTTTTACCGCCTTCCCCGGGATGCGGCGACCATGCCCGGCATGCCGACCGGGTGGTTCCGGGGCGGCCCTCGGGTGGTTGCGGGGCGTGCCGTGCTGCCCGGGGAACCACCGCCGGGGACAGTTCCGCACATGGGGTTTGCGCGCTCCGGGAGCGCCTCGGCCAGGCACTCCTGGGCCCCTGGGAGGAGAGCCGGCGGATGGCAGCTACCGTCTGCGGCGCTTCGGCGCCGGGTGTGGGTCAGGGGGCGGGGCCGGGTGTGGATCCGGGGGCGGGAACGGGTGTGGATCCGGGGGCGGGGCCTGATACGGAACCGGGTGGAGGAGTGCGTACGGGCGCGGTTCCGGGGGCCGGGGCCGTGGGCGGGTTCCGCGACCGGGCGCGTGGCGCGCTGCTGGGCCTGGCCGTCGGCGACGCGCTCGGCGCACCGGCCGAGAACATGAAACCCTCCGAGATCCGCGCCCGCTGGGGCCGCGTCACCGGTTACGTCACGGACACTCCGGCCGGCACGGACGACACCGAGTACGCGATCTTCTCGGGGCTGCTGCTGGCCCGGCACGGGTCGGGGCTCGCCCCCGCCCACGTGGAGGCGGCCTGGCGGGAATGGATCGCCGACCGCGACGAGGGGCCGTTCCGGGGCGCCGGGTTCAGCGAGCGGGGCACGCTGGAGAACCTGCGCCGCGGACTGGCCGCGCCGGTCTCCGCGCAGCACCGGCACGCCTGGAGCGACGGGCTCGCGATGCGCGCGGCGCCGTTCGGGGTGTTCGCGGCGGGCCGCCCCGCCGAGGCCGCGCGGCTGGTCGCGATCGACGGCTCGGTCAGCCACGACGGCGAGGGCATCCACGGCGGCCGGGCGGTGGCCGCCGGGGTCGCGGCGGCGATGGCCGGGGCACCGGCGACGGCCGTGGTGGCGGCGGCCCTCACGGTGGTGCCGGACGACTCCTGGACGGCCCGCTGCCTGCGCCGGGCGGTGGCGGTCGCCCACCGCGGCGAACGGGCGGTCCGTTCGGCGGTCGTCGTCGGCGGCTACCCGTGGACCGATCTGGCGCCCGAGGCGGTGGCCCTGGCCTTCGGCGCGTACGCGGCGGCCGACGGCGACTTCGAACAGGCGGTACTGACGGCCGTGAACATGGGGCGCGACGCGGACACGACGGCGGCCGTCGCGGGCGCGCTCGCGGGCGCGGCCCGGGGAGAGTCCGCCGTCCCCGCCCGGTGGGCGGCGGCCATCGGCCCGTCCCGCGGAAGCTGCCTGCCGGCGATGGCGGGACACCACGTCCTGGATGTGGCGGACCTGCTGGTGGAGGCGTCGCTCCGGGCGGCAGCGGCAGCCCGCGCCGAGAGGGCCGCCGACGTGAAGGCGACCCGGGCGAAGGAGGCCGCCCGCGCGCAGAGAGCGGCTCGGGTGGAGGGGGTGGTCCGGGTGGCGGAGGTGACCGAGGTGACCCGCTCCGTGGAGGTGGCCCAGGTGGCGGAAGTGGCCCAGGTGGCGGAGGTGACCCGCTCCGTGGAGGTGACCCCGGCGGAGAGGCCGGCTGGAGCAGTGAGGTCACCCGAGGTGGCGGGAGCACAGGCCGCAGCCGGAGCCGCAGCCTCTGGAGCGGTGAGGTCACCCGAGGGGACAGGAGCACGGGCCTCAGCCGGAACGCCAACCCCCGAAACGATGAGGTCGTCCCAGGTGGGGGCACGGGCGACAGTCGGAGCGCCGGCCCCCGGAGCGGGCGGATGACCCGGGCGCCGGGGCTCCGGCGGGGGGACGCCGCGGGCGAGGTGGCCGGGCGGGCGGCACGGCGCGAAACGGCCGACGCGGACGGCGCGTGGGACGCGGATGGTTTGGGTGGTCCGGGTGGTCCGGGTGGTCCGGGTGGGGCGACGGTACCGGCGGGCGGCGGGAGAGCCGGGACCGGGCCCGGGAGGGCGCCGCGCAGGGTGGAGGGTCTCCTTCTCGGGCTCGCCGCGGGCGACGCCGCCGGCTGGCCCGCCGCCCGCCACCGTGCCGCCCGCATGCCCGAGTGGACCCGCCGCCTCACCCGCGAGCTGGACACCTTCGCCGAGCACCACGCGACCACCACCCTCCCCGTCCCGATCGCCCTCAACCAGCCCCCCGAGCCACTGCGCCTCGGCCCCTCCGACGACGCCGAGTGGGCGGCCTTCGCCGCCGAGGCGGTCCTGCGGGCCGGTGACGGCGAAGCGCTCGGCGGCCTCAGCCGCGAGCGCCGCACCCGCGCCGCCCTCGACCTGACCTGGAACGCCGTCGCCGCCGAGGTCGCCGCCGCCGACCGCCGCGCCCCCGGGGCCGATTCGGCCGTGCCGCCGCTGCGCGCCCGCATCTCCGTACGGGCCGGTCTGGGCAACCTGGCGGCGGGCCTGCGCCCGCCCGCCTCCGGCCACGACAACCCGCACTACTTCGACGACGCGGCCTGCGTACGCGCCTGCGTACTGGCCGTCGCCCACCCCGGGGACCCGCGCGGAGCCGCCGCGCTCGCCGAGTTCGACGCCCGCTACACCCAGGACGGCGACGGCGTGCACGGCGCACGGGCCATGGCCGCGGCCGTCGCGTGCGCCCTGGCCGGGGCGGACGTCACCGCCTGCGTGTCGGCCGCCCTCGCCGAACTGCCCGGACCGACGGAGATCGGCCGCAACGCCCACCACGCCCTGGCGCTCGCCCGGCACGCCGACGGCGCCTTCGACCTCGTACCGCGCCTGGAGCACCAGATCGTCGACCACGTCTACAGCTACGGCATCGCCGCGGCCGAGACCGTCCCGGTCGTGCTCGCCCTCGCGGAAGCGGCCCGCGGCAGGATCGCGGAGGCGGTACCGGCGGCGGCCTGTCTCTCCCGGGTCGCGGACTCGGCGCCCGCCCTGGCCGGCGCCCTGACCGGCGCGCTCGGTGGCGGCGCCGCGATCCCCGCGTCCTGGCGGGAGGCCTGCCGCACCCTCTCCGGCTGCGCCCTGCCCCGCCTCACCGGCACCGACCTGGTGGAACTCGCCGGGCGCCTGGAAGCCGTACGACCGGCCCCGCCGGGTGGATGATTCGGGCATGACGCCCAGAGTTGAAGAAATTCGCCCTTCGCCTGTCGGGAGGGGTGCCGCCGAGCCGCGCCTGGAGGACCGGATCACCGGCGCCCTGGTCGGCGCGGCCGTCGGCGACGCGCTCGGCGGTCCCGTCGAGGGCTACTCCCCCGAGCAGATCCTCCGTCGGCACGGCGGCCGGGTGTCCGGCATCGTCGGCCCCTGGCACGGCGACGCCTGGCGCACCGCCCGCCCCCTCGCGCCGTACCACAAGGGCGACGGGCACGTCACCGACGACACCCTGATGACGCACGCGCTGGTCCGGGTGTACGCCCGGGTCCGGGACCACCTCGATGCGTACGCCGTCGCCGACCACCTGGTGCCGGACCTGATGACGCACCCGCGCTGGATCCCGGAGCTGGAGGCCGAGGCGCTCCCCCTCCAGCGGATCTTCCTCGCGGAGAAGTGGCTCGTGGCCCGGCTGCACTACGGCCACGTCGACCCGCGCGAGGCGGGCACCGGCAACATCGTCAACTGCGGCGCCGCCATGTACATGGCCCCGGTCGGCCTGGTCAACGCGGCCGATCCGGCGGGCGCCTACGCGGAGGCCCTGGACGTGGCGGGCGCGCACCAGTCGTCGTACGGCAGGGAGGCGGCGGGCGTCCTCGCGGCGGCGGTCGCGGCGGCCTGCGTGCCGGGCGCCACGGTGGACTCGGTGGTGGCGGCGTGTCTGGCCCTGGCGAAGGACGGCACGCGGGCCGCGATCGAGCGGGTCTGCGACGCGGCCGCCCGCTGCGGCGACGCCGAGTCGGCGCTGGTGCCGCTGCGGGAGGCGGTGGCCCCGTACGACACGGTCGGACCGGACTACCGCGCGCCGTCGCTGGGCGCCCGGCGCCCGTCCCGGCTGCACGCGGTCGAGGAGCTGCCGGTCGCCCTCGGCATGCTGGTCGTCGCGCGCGGCGACTGGCGGCACGCGGTGCTGGGCGCGGTGAACTACGGCCGCGACTGCGACTCCATCGCCACCATGGCCGGGGCGGTCGCGGGCGCGCTGGGCTCTCCCGTCCCCGAGGACTGGGCGAGGACCGTGGCCGGCGCCAGCCGCCTCGACCTGTGGGAACCGGCCCGGACGCTCGCCGAGGTCACGCGGGAGGTCTTCGCCCGGGACGTGGCCCGGCGCCGGGCGCGCGAGGAGGCGTTCGCGCGGCTGGGAGGCGCCGGGTGCTCCGCCTGACGTGGGTGCAGCCCGAGGACCTGATCGGGCACGAGCTGCGGCAGGCCGCGCTGGACGGCCGCGAGGCCTCGGCGATCGCGGAGCGGTGGCGCGCGGCGGGCGGCGCCGGGGCCCCGCCGCGCTCCGGCGCCTCCGCCCGCCCGGCCTCCCGTCACCTGCGGCGGCTCGCGAACGACCTGCTGGACGAACTCGCCGGCCTGCCGAGCCGCCTCGCCGCACACGAACCGGCCGGCCTCGACCGGATCAAGGCCCTGTGCCCCGACTGGCCGGGCCGTACGACGACCGGGCATCCGGGCGCCCGGCCCGTCGCGGGAGGTGATCACCGTCCCCGCCTGGAGGCCGCCTGGCTGGGCCGGGCGGCGGGCTGCCTGCTGGGCAAGCCCGTCGAGAAACTGCCCCTCGCTGCCGTCCGGGCCCTCGGCCGCGCCGCCGGGAACTGGCCTCCGACCACCTGGTTCACGGCCCGGGGCGTGCCCGCCGGTCTCCTCGCCGCGCACCCCTGGAACCGCCGCTCGGCCGCCACGAGCCTCGCCGAGAACATCGACGGCATGCCCGAGGACGACGACCTCACCCACTCCGTCCTGGGCCTGATGCTGCTGCGCCGCCACGGCCGGTCCTTCACCACCGCCGACCTGGGCCGCCTCTGGCTGGACGAGCTGCCCGCCGGCCGTGTCTTCACCGCCGAGCGCGTCGCCTACCGCAACCTGCTGACCGGCCTCGAACCCCCGCTGACGGCCCGGTACCGCAATCCGTTCCGCGAGTGGATCGGTGCCCTGATCCGCGCCGACGTGCACGGCTGGACCAACCCCGGCGACCCGGGCGCGGCGGCCGCGCAGGCGTACCGCGACGCCGTCCTCACCCACACCGCGAACGGCGTCTACGCGGCGATGTTCACGGCGGCCGTGATCGCCACCGCCGCGACCGGCGACCACGACGTCCACACCTGCCTGCGCTCGGGCCTGGCGGTCGTCCCGCCCGCGTCCCGGCTGGCCGCGGCCGTCCGGCAGGGCATCCGGCTCGCCCGGTCCCACGAGGACTTCGACACGGTCGTCGACCACCTCCACGCCGCCCACGACGCCACCCACCACTGGGTGCACGCCGTGCCCAACACCGCCCTGACCGCGGCCGCGCTCACCCACGCCGACGGCGATTTCTCCGGCTCGATCTGCCGGGCCGTGTCCGGCGGCTGGGACACCGACTCCAACGGCGCCACCGCCGGGAGCGTCGCCGGGCTCCTCGCCGGCTCCCCCGGCGCGCTGCCCGAGCGCTGGACCGCGCCCCTGAAGAACCGCCTGGCCACCTCCGTCGGCGGCTTCGACGGCACCGGCTTCGACACCCTCGCCCGCCTCACCCACCAGGAGGCCACCCGCCCATGACGGCCACCGCCGACACCCCGACCGCCTCCCCCGGCCCGCTCACCGGCCTGCGCGTCCTCGACCTCGCGACCCTCTTCGCCGGACCGCTCGCCGCCACCCTGCTCGGCGACTTCGGCGCCGACGTCGTCAAGGTGGAGCACCCGCGCAGACCCGACCCCTCCCGCGGCCACGGCCCCTCGAAGGACGGCGTGGGCCTGTGGTGGAAGGTGCTGGGCCGCAACAAGCGCGCCATCACCCTCGACCTGTCGAAGCGGGGCGGCCGGGACACCCTGCTGCGGCTCGCCGCCGGAGCCGACGTGGTCATCGAGAACTTCCGCCCCGGCACTCTGGAGAAATGGGACCTCGGCTGGCCGGAGCTGTCCGCCGCCAACCCCCGCCTCGTCCTCGCCCGCGTCACCGCCTTCGGCCAGTTCGGCCCGTACGCGCACCGGCCCGGCTTCGGCACTCTCGCCGAGGCCATGAGCGGCTTCGCCGCGATCACCGGCGAGCCCGACGCACCGCCCACGCTCCCGCCGTTCGGCCTCGCCGACTCCATCGCCGGCCTCGCCACCGCGTACGGCGTGATGGCCGCGCTCGCCGCCCGGGACCGCACCGGTGAGGGCCAGGTCGTCGACATGGCGATCATCGAGCCGATCCTGACGGTGCTGGGCCCGCAGCCCACCTGGTACGACCAGCTCGGCCACGTCCAGGGCCGCACCGGCAACCGCTCGGCGAACAACGCCCCGCGCAACACCTACCGGACCGCCGACGGCCACTGGGTCGCCGTCTCGGCCTCCGCCCAGTCCGTCGCGGAACGCGTGATGCACCTGGTCGGCAGGCCGGAGCTGACGGACGAGCCGTGGTTCGCGACGGGCGCCGGCCGGGCCGCGCACGCCGACGTCCTCGACCCGGCGGTCGGCGGCTGGATCGCCCGGAACTCCCGCGCCGACGTGCTCGCCGCGTTCGAGAAGGCGGAGGCGGCGGTGGCGCCCGTGCAGGACGTGCGGGACGTCCTTGCCGACCCGCAGTACGAGGCGCTGCGTTCCGTCACCACCGTGGACGACCCGGAGCTGGGCCCGCTGCGCATGCAGAACGTGCTGTTCCGGCTGTCGGCCACACCCGGCGCGATCCGCTGGGCGGGCCGCCCGCACGGCGCCGACACCGACGAGGTCCTGACCGCCCTGGGCCTCGCCCCGGCCGAGCTGGCCGCACTGCGCGCGGAGGGAGCCCTGTGACGGACACCCCGCTGACCTGGCTGTACGCCCCCGGGGACCGGCCGCACGTCGTCGCGAAGGCCCTGACGTCGGGCGCGGACGTGGTGGTCGTCGACCTGGAGGACGCCGTCGCCCCGGACCGCAAGGCGTACGCCCGCGACGCCACCGCCGAGCTGCTGAGCGACGGCCACCGGTCCGCCCCGGCCGCCGTCCCCGTCCATGTCCGGGTCAACGCCCTCGACGGGCCGTGGGGCGCGGCCGACCTCGCGGCCCTCGCCCCGGCCCCCGGCCTCGGCGGTCTGCGGCTGCCGAAGGTGGCCCGCCCCTCGGACGTGCTCCGGGCGGCCCTGCAGATCGGCGAGGCCACCGGCACCCCCACCGGCGAGGTCCAGGTCCCCCTCTACGCCCTGCTGGAGACGGCCCTCGGCATCGAGCGGGCCTTCGCCGTGGCCCGCTGCCACCCGGCGCTGCGGGGCGTCGCCCTCGGCGAGGCGGACCTGCGGGCCGACCTGGGCGTCCGCGGGGACGCGGGCCTCGACTGGCCGCGCTCCCGGGTGGTCGTGGCGGCGCGGGCGGCGGGGCTCGCCCCGCCGCCGCAGTCGGCGCACCCCGACACGCGTGACCTGGCGGGACTGACCGCGTCGTGCGCCCACGGCCGCGCCCTGGGCTTCGTGGGCCGGTCCGCCGTCCATCCGCGCCAGCTCCCGGTGATCGAGCGGGCGTATCTGCCGACGCGGCGGGAGATCGAGCAGGCGGAGACCGTCGTCAAGGCGGCGGCCCGGCAGGCGGGCGCGCAGGCCCTGGCGGACGGCCGGTTCGTGGACGCGGCGGTGGTCCGGGCGGCCCGCCGCACCCTGGGGCTGGTCCGCCGCCGCTGACGGCGCCCGCCCGCGCACACGACGAGGGCGCCCGGAGGTCTCCGGGCGCCCTCGTCGCCGTACTGCTCGCGGTCCCGCCCGTCGGCGGACGCGTCAGGACTTCTTCGCCGACTCCGCGTCGGCGTCGGCCGCGGCCCCGGCCACTTCCGCGACGGTGTCCGCCCCGGTCGCCTGCGCCTCGGCGCCCTGCCGGGCGGCGCCGGTCCTGGGGCCTTCCCCGGCGGCGTCCGTCCCGGTGTCCGCGTCGTCGGCGTCCGTCCCGGTGTCTTCCGTCCCGGCCCCGGAGGCGGTTTCGCCGGAGCCCTCGCCGTCGGTGGAGGCGCCGCCGTCGGCCTTCTCCACGCCGTCCGCGCCCTCCGGCACCTTCGCGCCGTCCGCGCTCTTCGCGCCGTCCGCGCTCTCCCCGGCTTCCGCCGCGTCCGCCGGGCCTTCGGCCGCCGGCTCCACGACCTCCTCGCGGCCCGGCCGCTTCTTCGCCGACACCACGATGTAGAGCACCGCGAGTAGGAAGACGAGCACCGCGGTCCAGTTGTTCAGCCGCAGGCCCAGGATGTGGTGGGCGTCGTCGACGCGCATGTACTCGATCCAGAACCGGCCCGCGCAGTACGCGGCGACGTACAGCGCGAACGCCCGGCCGTGCCCCAGCCTGAAGCGTCGGTCGGCCCACAGCACGAGCAGCGCGACACCGATGCACCACAGCGACTCGTACAGGAACGTCGGGTGGTAGGTGCCCGGCACCCGGCCGTCCGTCGTCGAGGTGATCTCCACGGCCCAGGGCAGGTCGGTCTTCCTGCCGTACAGCTCCTGGTTGAACCAGTTGCCCCAGCGGCCCAGGGCCTGCGCGAGGGCGATGCCCGGGGCGACGGCGTCGGCGTACGCCGGGAGGGGGATGCCGCGGCGGCGGCAGCCGATCCACGCACCGACCGCGCCGAGCGCGATCGCGCCCCAGATCCCGAGGCCGCCCTCCCAGATCTTGAAGGCGTCCACCCAGTCACGGCCCTCGCTGAAGTAGAGCTGGTAGTCCGTGATCACGTGGTAGAGCCGACCGCCGACCAGACCGAACGGCACGGCCCAGACAGCGATGTCGGCGATCGTGCCGTCCCGGCCGCCGCGGGCCCTCCAGCGCCTGCCGCCGAGCCAGACGGCGATGAAGACGCCGATGATGATGCAGAACGCGTAGCCGCGCAGCGGGACGGGGCCGACGTACCGCACCCCGTGCGACGGGCTGGGAATGTATGCAAGTTCCATGGCAGGGTCGACGCTACCGTGCCGGGCCGCGCCCCCGGTGTCCGGCCCGGCTACGTCTCCATAACAGGCGCGGACCGGACGGGGGACGGGCCGCCCCCGGCCGACGAGGACGTCCCTCAGCCTCCGAAGTGCCCCCGGCTCTTCGGGATGCCCCGGCTTCCCGGGGTGTTCAGCCCCGCGAGGTGCCGTGCCCGGCGGGGAGGGTGTCCGGGGGCCGGCCTGCGGGGAGGCTCGGCCCTTCCAGGGCTCAGCCCTTCGGGGCGTCCGTGGCGGCAGCCTCCACCATCTGCTTCAGCTTCGCCGGGGTCATCGTCTGGTCCTGGTAGATGTTCTTGCCGTTCAGCAGCACGGTGGGGGTGCCCGAGAAGCCGCCCTTGGAGAAGGCCTCGTCGGACTTCGTCACCCAGCCGTCGTGCTTGCCGTCCTTGACGCAACGGCGGAACGCGGCCGTGTCCAGGCCGTCGACCCGGCCCGCCAGGTCCAGCAGCCTGCCGGTGTCGGCGAAGGCGTCGTCGGCCTCCTGCGGCTGGTTGTCGAAGAGCACGTCGTGGTACGGGAGGAACTTCCCGGCGTCCTGTGCGCACGCCGCCGCGTTGGCCGCGGCGCGCGAACCGGTGCCGCCCATGTTGCCGTCGATGATCGTGGCGAGGTGGTACTCCACCTTCAGCCGTCCGGCCGTCGTCAGCTCGCGGACCGTGGAGCGGTACGTCTGCTCGAAGCCCTTGCAGGCCGGGCAGCGGAAGTCCTCCCAGACGGTCAGCGTCGACGGGGCGCCGTCCTCGCCCACCGGGATGGCGAGCCCGTCCTTGCCCTGCGCCCCGGACGGCACGACCACCGGGCCGGACGCCTCACCGCCGTCGTCCTTGCCGGCGTTCGCCGCGACGACGCCGATCACCGCCGCCAGGCCCAGGACGCCGACCACGGCGGCGCCCGCCACGAGCACCCGCTTCCGCTTCTCGCCGGCCTTCTGCTTCTCGCGCTCGACCGCCAGCCGCTCCCGGGCGGTGCGCTTTCCCTCTCGGTTCTTCTCGCTCACACCCCGCAGAACGAACCGGGGAGGCGCACCGCGCCTCCCCGGTCGCGAGTCCACTCGGACGAGGGACCCGTATGACTTCCCGATGTGTACCCGTGGGGGTTCCCGGCTCGTTACGCCTGTCCGCGCACGCCCTTCGCCAGGTCACCC
>DASTDN010000476.1:0-4174 GCA_035710365.1 Streptomyces sp.
CGTGAACGGCTCACGTGCCCGGCACTCCGCCGGAGCACGGCACCGTCGAGGTATACGGAGCCGAGCCGCCCGGGGGTGCCCCGTGCTGCCCGCGCTCCCCCGCAGGGAGAGGCACCCGCCGATCATGAACGTCCGCCGCAGCGCCGCGGTCCTGGCCGCCACCGCCGTGATCGGTGCCGCCGCACCGGCCGCCGCCGATTCGTCCCCGTCCCCCTCGCCGTCCGCGGCCCTGCCGTCCGGGCTGTACGGCACCGCCGACCCGACGTACGACGGTGTCTGGCGGCAGTCCCTCGCGCTGCTCGCCCAGCACACCGTGGGGGTGCGGCCCGCGCCGAAGGCCGTCGACTGGCTGCTGCGGCAGCAGTGCGCGAGCGGCGCCTTCGCCCCGTTCCGCGCCGACGCCGCCAAGGCCTGCGACGCCAGAACGACGGTGGACACCAACAACACGGCCGCCGCGGTGCAGGCCCTCACCGCGCTCGGCGGTCACGACGCCGCCGCCGGCAAGGCCGTCGGCTGGCTGAAGTCCGTGCAGAACAAGGACGGCGGCTGGGGCTACGTCCCGGGCGGGGCCAGCGACACCAACTCCACGTCCGTCGTCGTCGGCGCGCTCGTGGCGGCCGGGGAGAAGCCCGCGCAGGTCGTGAAGGGCGGAAAGTCGCCGTACGACGCCCTCCTCGGGCTGGCCCTGCCGTGCGGGGGGAAGGACGGCGGCGCGTTCGCCTTCCAGCCCGACAAGAAGGGCCGGCTCGTGGCCAACGCCGACGCGACCGCCGCGGGTGTCCTCGGCTCGCTCGGCAGGGGCCTGGTCGTCGAGGCGGGCCGGAAGGCCGCTTCCCCCGCTGCCTGCGCCGAGGGCGGCAAGGCCACCCCGGACCGGGCCGCCGCGGGCGGTGCCGCCTATCTGACCGGGTCGCTGGCCGCGAAGGGCCGTCTGACGCTCGCCGGAGCGGGCGGGCCGGACGTCGGCAACACCGCCGACGCCGTCGTCGCCCTCGCCGCGCAGGGCGCCACCGGCCAGGCCCGCGCGTCGCTGGACTGGCTGCGGAAGAACTCCGCCGAGTGGGCCGGGCAGAACGGCCCCGCCGCCTACGCCCAGTTGATATTCGCCGCGCACGCCACGGGAACGGACCCGCGCGACTTCGGCGGCCGGGACCTGGTGAAGCAGTTGAACGCGACGGGCCCCGCCCCGCAGGCCGCGAAGGACGGCGAGAAGGAGAAGGGCGACGAGAAGGACGACTCGCCGTTCGGCGTCTGGTGGTACGTGGGCGTGTGCGCGGTCGTCGGCGTCGGTTTCGGCTTCCTGCTGAGCGGCCGCAACCGGAAGCAGCCGTGACCGGCCGCCGCTTCCCGGCCCTGTTCCTGGCCGCGCTCGTGCTGTGCGGGGGCACGGGCGCGGGCGTGGCCGCGTCGGCCGGCCCGGCGCAGGCCGCCGGTTACCGGTACTGGTCCTTCTGGGACCGCGACGGCGGCCGGTGGGCGTACGCCACCCAGGGCCCGGCGACCGCCCGGCCCTCCGACGGCGACGTGCAGGGCTTCCGCTTCGCGGTGAGCGAGAACTCCGGCGCGGCCACCCGGCCGCGCGGCGAGAGCGGCTTCGAGGCGATCTGCGCGTCCACGCCCGAGCGGGAGGACCGGAAGCGGATCGCGCTGGTCGTCGACTTCGGCACGGGCGGGGACGCCCCCGCCGGTGAGGTCCCGCCGCGCCCGCGCACGGTCTGCGCGAGTGTCTCCCCCGACGCGACGACGGCCGACGCCCTGGCCGCGGTGGCCAAGCCCCTGCGCTACGGCTCGGACGCCCTGCTGTGCGCCATCGACGGGTATCCGCGGACCGGCTGCGGGGAGCAGGTGTCGGGCAGCGCGGACGAGCGCGCCGGGAAGGACGGGGAACGGGAATCCTCCGCGTCCTCGTCCTCCGCCCCGGACGACGGCCCGTCACTCGGACCGGCGATGGGCGGTGCGGCCGTGGCGCTGGTCGCGGCGGCGGCCGTCTGGCAAGCGCGACGCCGCCGGCATGGCTGACCCGCGCGGCCCCGGCCCGGCACCGGGGCCCCCGCCCGCCCCCCGGGCCGGGCGGGGGCCGGGTGCCCCCGTGCACCCCGGCGCCTGGTGGGTGTGGGCGGCCGCCCTCGGCGTCGCGGCCACCCGCACCACCAACCCGCTGCTGCTGGCGCTGCTCACCGCCGTCTCCGCCCACGTCGTCGCGGCCCGCCGCCCCGACACCCCCTGGTCGCGCTCCTACGGCGCCTTCGTCAAGCTGGCCCTCGCCGTCCTGGTCGTCCGCCTCGCCTTCACGGTGGTCCTCGGCTCGCCCGTCCCCGGCACCCGTGTCCTGCTCAGCCTCCCCGAGGTCCCCCTCCCCGGGTGGGCGCAGGGCATCCGCCTCGGCGGCGACGTCGCCCTCGAACCGCTCGTCTTCGCCCTGTACGACGGCCTGAAGCTCGCCACCCTGCTGATCTGCGTGGGCGCCGCGAACGCCCTCGCGAACCCCTCCCGCCTCCTGAAGGCACTGCCCGGCGCCCTCTACGAAACGGGTGTCGCCGTGGTCGTCGCCCTCACCTTCGCCCCGAACCTCATCGCCGACGTGCAGCGCCTGCGGGCCGCCCGACGCCTGCGCGGGCGCCCCGACAAGGGCCTCAAGGGCCTGCTCCAGGTCGCCCTGCCGGTCCTGGAGGGCGCGCTGGAACGTTCTGTCGCGCTCGCCGCCGCGATGGACTCCCGCGGCTACGGCCGCACCGCCGAGGTCCCCGCGGCCGTCCGCCGCACCACCGCCGCGCTCACCCTGGGCGGCCTGCTCGGCGTGTGCGCGGGCACGTACGGCACGCTGACCGCCGAGGGCGGCACGTACGGGACGCCGGTGCTGCTCGCCGGGCTGGCCACCGCGCTGGCGGGGCTGTGGCTCGGCGGCCGCCGCTCGCCGCGCACCCGGTACCGCCCGGACCGCTGGGACGCCCGCGCCTGGCTGGTCGCCGCGTCCGGGGCCGCGGTGGCCGCCGCGCTCACGCTCGCCGCCACCCGCGACCCGGCCACGCTGCACCCCGGGGTCGTCCCGCTCGTGGCGCCCGCCCTCCCCCTGTGGCCGGCCGCGGCCGTGCTGCTGGGCCTGCTGCCCGCCGTCGTCGCACCGGCCCCCGCCCGTACCGCCTCACCCCCCAGGGAGAAGCCGTGATCCGCGTCGAGGATGTCTCCGTGACGTACGACGGCGCGGCCGGGCCGACCGTGCAGGGCATCGGCTTCGAGGTCCCCGAGGGCGAACTGGTGCTGCTCGCCGGGCCGTCCGGCGTCGGCAAGTCCACGGTGCTGGGCGCGGTCAACGGCCTCGTCCCGCACTTCACCGGCGGCACGCTGCGCGGCCGGGTCACCGTCGCGGGCCGCGACACCCGCACGCACCGGCCGCGCGACCTCGCCGACCTCGTCGGCACCGTGGGCCAGGACCCGCTCGCCCACTTCGTCACCGACACCGTCGAGGAGGAACTGGCGTACGGCATGGAGTCGCTGGGGCTCGCCCCGGACGTGATGCGGCGCCGGGTGGAGGAGACGCTGGACCTGCTGGGCCTCGCGGACCTGCGGGACCGGACGATCGCGACGCTCTCCGGGGGCCAGCGGCAGCGGGTCGCCATCGGGTCCGTGCTCACGCCGCACCCGGCGGTGCTGGTCCTGGACGAGCCGACGTCCGCGCTGGACCCGGCCGCCGCCGAGGAGGTCCTCGCCGTCCTGCTGCGCCTGGTCCACGACCTCGGCACGACGGTGCTGCTCGCCGAGCACCGGCTGGAACGCGTCGTGCAGTACGCCGACCGGGTCGTCCTGCTGCCCGCGCCGGGCGCGGCGCCGGTCGTGGGCGACCCGGCCGAGGTGATGGCGGTGTCGCCGGTGTACCCGCCGGTGGTGGGCCTGGGGCGGGTGGCGGGCTGGACGCCGCCGCCGCTGACGATACGGGACGCGCGGCGCCGGGCGGCCGGCCTGCGGGAGCGGCTGGACCGCGAGGCGGGCGGCGGCGCGGCGGTGCCGGAGGCGCCCGGGGCGCGGTCGGCCCGCGCCGCCGCCCCGTCCTCCCCCGCCCGGCGGTTCCCGGGGCGCCGGGGCGCCGGTGACCCGGCCGCGCCGGCCGCCGCGCGGCCGGCGGAGGTGCGCGGCCTCGCCGTCCGGCGGGGCCGGGTGCAGGCGCTGCGCCACGTCG
>DASTDN010000477.1:0-2292 GCA_035710365.1 Streptomyces sp.
CCAGAAGACGTGCCCCCGGTAGGACTCGCCGTGCAGTCCGCGGGCGGGGACGCCCACGTCCAGGTCCGCGGTGTGCGGCGAGAGGGTCTGTAGGACGTGGAAGAGGTGCAGGCGCAGGATGCGGCCCGCCTCGCCGGGCACGTCGAGACGGGCGCGCCGCCAGAGCTGGTCCCAGGCAGTGCGGTGCGTGCCCAGCAGCGCGTCGAAGCCGGGCGCGCGGCCGACGCGGTGGACGGCGGCGTACAGCGGGTCGCTGATCGCAGGGTCGTACGAGGTGTGCAGGGCGACGGTCTTGTCGACGGTGACGGTGCGGCCGGGCGTCAGGCCGAGCCGGACGACCTGGCGGGCGACGGACGGCTCATGCCGGACGGTCGGCAGCGCCCGGTGGTCCGCGAGTGCCTGGTGGGCTCCGTGGGCGGGCGCGTGGGCGGGCGCGGCGTGGACGGGCGCGGCGTGGACGGTGACGCGGGACGCCATGGCGATGTGGATGTCGGAGGTGCGGGTGCGGCAGCGCAGCCACACCCGGTCGGGGGCGGCGGTGCCGGCGTGCACGTCGGTCAGGTGGCGGCCGTCCAGGTCCCGGTAGCGGGGCACTCCGTCGTTGGTGACGCCGCCGTCGAGGAGGGCCTCCACCTCCAGTTCGGCGGAGAACCCCTCGACGGTGAAATCGGTGCGCAGCGCCGCCAGGTGCGGGTCGCCCATGTGCACCAGCCGCTGCTGGCGCACGGCCAGGACCCGGCCCTCGCCCACGTCGAAGCGGGTACGGCGTTCCAGCACGCCCGGCCCGAGGTGCAGGATCTGGCGGTGTTCGAGGACGGGCGCGGTGTCCGGTCCCAGCCACGCCCCGCCGGTGAGGCGGAAGCGCAGCGGCAGCCAGTTCGGCACGTTGACCATGTCCTCGTTCTCGACCCGGCGGCCGGACACCTCCGAGGTGAGCCGGTTGTAGCAGCCCGCCACGTAGGTGCCCGGGTAGTGGACGGCGTCGGCTCCGCACTCGGGCAGGACGCCCCGGCTGCCGAAGTAGCCGTTGCCGAGGGTGCACAGGGACTCGCGCAGCCGTTCCTCCGCCGGGTCGTAGCCCTCGTACTCCCACACCAGGTCCGACGGACCGCCGAACCCGGCCGCCCCGGGCGCTCCGCTCGCCGGGGTGCTCTCGGCCGCTGCGATCGATTCCGTCACGTCGGTGCTCCTCGTCGCCTCGGTCGGGCCGTCGCCCCGGGCAGCGGCTCGTCGCCCCCCGGGGCGGACCCGTCGACCGTGGGTGAGGCCCGTCGTCTCAGTCGGGCGCCGGGCGCCGGGTACCCGCCCCGCCCCCTCGGGTATCCGGTTCGCCTCCCCCGGTGTCGGCCTCACCGCCTGGTGCGGGCGTACGGAGAAGCTCCCCGAGGTCGCGCACGACGAGGTCGGCACCGTGTCGCAGCAGGTCCCACCGGGTTTCGTCGGTGGCGGCGCGGTCCACCCCGACGACCAGGGCGAATCCTCCGGCCCGGCCCGCCGCCACGCCCGCCAGCGCGTCCTCGACGACGGCGGCGTGCGCGGCGGGGACGCCGAGGCGTCTCGCGGCCTCCAGGAAGAGGTCGGGGCGCGGTTTGCCCGGCAGTCCGAGCCGGGCCGCCTCGCCTCCGTCCACGAGCAGGCCGAAGAGGTCGCGTACGCCGGCCCGGGTCAGCAGCTCACCGGCGTGCCGGGACGCGGACGCCGCCGCGCACGGCACACCGGCCGCGCGCAGTGCCCGTACCAGTCGGACCGTGCCCGGGTAGGCGTCCACGCCGTCCTCGCGCAGCCGCCGCGTGAACAGGGCCTCCTTCGCCTCGGCGACGGCGCGTACCGCCTGTTCGGAGGGGTCTGGCAGGCGCGAGGCGAGGAACGCGGCGGCGCCGTCCAGGCGGGACTTTCCGTCCACGTAGCGGAGGTAGTCGTCCCGCACGTCGAACGATCGCCGCAGCGCGGGGTCGGCGGGCGGGTGGTCCCGCAGGAAGGCGTCGAAGGCCTCCTTCCAGGCGGCGGCGTGCACCCGGGCCGAGTCGGTGATGACCCCGTCGGTGTCGAAGACGACGCCGCGTACGTCCCGCAGCTCGGCGGCGAGCGCGTCGGCGCGTGCTCCGGCCCGCGTGCCGGCGGGTGTCCCGGCAGTGTGGTCCCGGGGCGGCCGGGGCTGCTCCTCCATCGGTTCGCGGCTCCTGTCGAACGGGTGGCACGGGCGACGGGCGACGGGCGACGGGCGACGGGCGACGGGCGACGGGCGACGGGCGACGGGCGACGGGCGACGGGCGACGGGCGACGGGCGACGGG
>DASTDN010000478.1:0-4083 GCA_035710365.1 Streptomyces sp.
GGCCCCGCCGCGGTGACGCGCGGCCCGCGCCTCGGTTACCGCGGGCGACAACCGAACCGGACGAGGGAGCACACCATGGACGTCGGCATCGACGGCGGCGCCGCCAAGGGCGCCGGGCACGGGGCGGGGGACCCCGGCAGACCGGAGGCGGAGCGCGCGGCGGGGGAGGAGGGGAAGGAGCGGGGCGGGGGCACCCGGCGGGGCGTCCTGCGCGGCGTGTTCGCCTCCGCGGTCACCGCGGCCCTGACCCCGCTCGTCACCGCGTCCTCCCGCCCCGCGCCGGCGCGGTCCTCCGGACAGAGCTCCCACCCGGCGTCCGAGCGGGCCGCGGCGCCGCGCGCCCATCGGCCCCCCGAGTCCCCGGCACACCGGCAGGACACGGAGTACCCGCACGCCACGGCGTACGCGCAGGACCTGGCGTTCGACGAGATGTACCGCGGGCGCCGCATCATCGGATTCCGCACCCTGGCGGGCCGGGACGCCGACGAGTGGTACGTCACCGTGGACGGCCGCCCCCTGCACGTGATGCGCCGCGCCGACGGCACCTGGCTGACCATGGTCGACCACTACCGCTCCTACGCCACGCCGCTGGAGGCCGCCCGCGGGGCGGTCGACGAGATGCCGCCGGGGAGCAGGCTGCGCGACACGGGCCACGGCCCCTGGCGGGAGGAGGGACACCATGGCGTACACCCGTAAGGACGTCAGCACCCTCACACCCACCGAGCGGCGCCGGCTCGTGGACGCGCTGCTGGAGGTCAAACGGCGCGGCGAGTACGACGAGTTCGTACGGACCCACATCGCGTACTACACCTCCGACGGGGAGGCCGGTCTGCGGACGGCCCACATGGCGCCGTCCTTCCTGCCCTGGCACCGCCGGTTCCTGCTGGACCTGGAAGGTGCCCTGCGCCGGGTCGACCCGTCGGTGACCGTGCCGTACTGGGACTGGACCAGGAACCGCGAAGCCACCTCGGTGCCCTGGACCGACGACCTCCTCGGCGGCACCGGACGGCTCTCCGACCGCCGTGTGACGAGCGGGCCGTTCGCCCACTCCGGCGGGAAGTGGACCCTGAAGGTGAACGTGACCGACGAAGCGTTCCTCACCCGGGACCTCGGCCGCCCGCACGCCCCCCTCGAACTGCCCACCCGCACGGACCTCGGACAGGCCCTGGACGAGACGGTCTACGACACCCCGCCGTGGAACTCCACGTCCCGCGACGGCTTCCGCAACCGGCTGGAGGGCTGGGGCTCCGGCCGGGGCAGTGCCTCCTGGCGCAACCACAACCGGGTGCACCGCTGGGTCGGCGGGTCCATGATGGGGGGCGCCTCCGTCAACGACCCGGTGTTCTGGATGGTGCACGCCTTCGTCGACCTGCAGTGGACACGCTGGCAGCGCCTGCACCCCGGCGCCCGCTACCTGCCGGCCGAGGCGCCCGGACCCGGCGACAGCCAGCACGGCAGGGTCGTCGCACGGCACGGGAAGCTGCCGCCGTGGGACGTGACACCGGACGAACTGGAGGACGTGAGCCGGACCTACCAGTACGTCTGAGCCCGCCCGAGCCAGTACGTCCGAGCCCGCCCGGGGAGGGGCGCGTGCCACGCGGTCGCGCGGGCGAAGAACACGGGGAGAGCCCCGGTGCTCGTGGCCGAGCTGCCGGGGCTCTCTCCGCTCGCGCGGCGGACCGGTTCGCCACGCGTGGGGTCTACGGGCGGTCAGCCGCCGTAACCGCCGTTGTCGTGCCCCTTGCCGTGGCCCTTTCCGTGGCCGTCCTTGTTGATGCAGGTGTTGCCGAACGTCGGGTTCAGCGCGCCGGCCAGGTTGACGGTGTTGCCGCACAGGTTCAGCGGGATGTGGATCGGGACCTGGATGACGTTGCCGGACAGAACGCCCGGGGAATGGGCGGCGACGGCCTCGGCGCCCGCGTCCGCCATGGCCAGACCGGCGCCGCTGAACACCACGGCGCCCGTGCCGAGGGCGACTCCAGCAGCCTTCGCGATGCGAGACATCACGTTCTCCTTTTGACTCGGTGAGGACGACAGCAGGACGAGCCGTCGCACTTCCCGTTCAACGCCCCACATGCGGACGGGTCACGCGTTCCGGTACGGATCACTCCTTTTGGACACCCGTGTGGCGCACTCCCGGTGCGCCCGCGGCCGCCGCCGGTGAGGGAGGCCGGGGCACCGCGGCCGGGATCCGCTCCAGCACGCCGCCCGCGAACACGTCGTACAGCGGCAGCGTCTCCAGGTGGACGTACCCGATGTGGCAGTCGCAGACGGCGAGCGGGCAGGGGCGCGGGCGCAGGGCCCGCCGGTAGGAGCCGTCGTAGAGGTTGCCCAGCTCCGAGCGGACGAAGTGGCAGCGCCGCACCGTGCCCTCGCCGTCCACCGACAGGACGGACTCCCCTGTCCGGCAGGGCAGGCCCGCACTGCGGTGCGGATGGCGGCTGTACGGGAAGAGCGGGTCGAGGGCGGTCCAGTCGGCCGCCTCGGCGTCCGTGTACGTGTGGCCCTCGGCGGCGTTCACCCACAGGTACACGGGGGACGGCAGGTCGGCGCGCAGCCGGCGGGCCCGCTCCAGGTGCCCGGGCAGGCCGACCACGCCGACGCTGTGCCGGACCCCCCGGTCCGCCAGGTCGTGGCACTTGGCGAGGAAGCGGTCGTACGGCGTCTGGCCCGGGTGGAACGTGCACCACAGGGCGAGCGTGTCCTGGTCGGCGCCGGCCGTCCAGTCGGTGCGGTGGCTGAGGTTCGTCTGGATCGCGACCCGGCGGATGTGCGGCAGCCGACTCAGCTCGGTGAGCGTGCGCCGGTACCAGGAGCGCACCAGTGCCTCGCCCCACGGCGTGAACAGCAGCGAGAGCCGGTCCTCGCGCTGCGCCGCCGCCCAGCCTGCGAAGCGCTCCAGCGCGGCCCGGTCCGCGGTCAGCTCGGCGCGGGTGTCGCGGCGCTTGGCGAAGGGACAGTACGGGCAGTCGTAGTCGCACGACGCCAGCGGGCCGCGGTACAGGATCGTCAGGTCCATGTCTCACATCCGTTCGGTCCGGGCTCCGGTCACTTGGGTTCGTACGCGGCCATGCGCGCCCGCACGGCCGGGGAGAACAGCTCGGGGCCCAGCGCGTCGGAGTGCGCGAGTCCTTCCGGCGTCAGCCGCAGCAGCTCCGGCCCGGCGGAGTCGTCCAGCCAGCCCCGCCGGGCGAACCGGTCCAGGTCGGCGGCGAAGTCGTCGGCGGGCGCCGTGCCGAAACGGGCCCGGTAGTCGGCGACCGGCAGGCCCTCCGCCTGGAGCAGCGACTGGAGCAGATGGCGGCGCCGCGCCTCGTCGCCGTCCATCCGCCAGCCGAAGTCGGCGCGGCCGAACTGCTCGGTGGTGCGGGCCGTGTAGTCGTCGATGATCCCGCGTATGCGGTGCATGTCGACGGCGTAGTCGAAGGAGTAGTGCAGCGTCGAGGTGTACGAGCGGGCTCCGCAGCCCAGTCCGACCATGCCGTCGGTCTGGCAGGCGTAGTCCCCGCCGCCGGTCGCGGGGGCGTCCGGGCGGCGGAACATGCGCATGGAGACCTGCTCGTAGCCGTGCGCGAGGAGGTGGTCGCGGCCGTGCCGGTACAGCCGCAGCCGCCGGGCGTCCCACTCGGCCTCCCCGGCGTCCGCGGGCGCCGGGGCCCCGCCGGCGGGTCCGGCCGTACCGGCAGGGACGGCCGCGGGGCCGCGCCGGTGGCGGTCGAGGCCGGTGAGCGGGCGCACGTACAGCGGGTAGAGGTACAGCTCCTCCGGCCGCCAGGCGAGCGCGGCGTCCAGGGACCGGAGCCAGGACGCCTCGGTCTGGCCGTCGATGCCGTAGATCAGGTCGATGTTGAGGACGGGCACGCCCGCGTCGCGGACGCGCGCGAGGGCCGCCTCGACGTCCGCGCGCCGCTGGGGGCGCACGGCCGCCCGCGCCTCGGTGTCGTCGAAGCTCTGCACGCCCAGGCTCAGCCGGGTCGTGCCGCGGCCTGGCGCTCCAGCGCGTCCAGGTACGCCGTGGTCAGGCCGTCCGGCGCCCCGATGCGGGTGAAGAGGTTGCAGAAGCCGCAGCGCACCTCGCAGAAC
>DASTDN010000479.1:0-5170 GCA_035710365.1 Streptomyces sp.
CCGCGTGGTGGCCGACTGACGGTCCGGCCGCGAGGGGGAGCACGTGACGACACGGACGAAGACACCCGTCAACTCGCCTGCACTGAGGGAGAACGGGCCCGGGACGGAGCCGCTGACGGCGCCGGCGAGGACACCGGCGCCGGGCACGGCGACAGCGGCAGCGGCGCCCCCGACGGGGCCGACGGGGCCGACGAGGGCGATGAGGGCGACGGGAACGGAAAAGACGGAGGCGACGGCAGTGACAACGGCGGCGGGAACGGGGACGGGTACGGCCATGGTGATGACGAGGGCGGCTGGGACGGCGGCTGCGGCAGCGGCCGGGGCGACGGGCACGGAGAACGGGACGGCGGGAGCGGAGAACGGGGCGGACGTGACGGCGACCTGGCGCGCGGTGGCCGCGGCGACCCGCCCGGCCGACCGCGCGGCGGCCGAGGACGGCATACGTCTGGCCTACCGGCTGGCGGGCCTGCCCGGACCCGAACGCATCGTGTGGGCGGCCTCGCCGCGCGAAGGCGCGGAACTGGCGGTGCGTCTCACGGCTGACGGCACGACCGGCGGCAGCGTCCGCGACGCGGTACGCACCCGGCCGTGGGCAGCCGCCCGGGAACGCCTGGCCGACCGGCTCGGACCGGCCGGCTGGGCCGGGCACTGGGCCCTGACGGGCGGACGGCTGTGGGACACCACGCTGATGCTGACCGAGCGCCTGCGGACCGGCGTCGTCGAGGCCGCGGCCGAGGAGACGGGCGACGAGAGGGCGGTGCGGCTGGTACTGCTGGACGCGGTCCTGGGCCAGCACGACGCCGCCTGGCTGGCGGCCTTCGACGGCCAGGACGGCACGGAGCCCCTCGCGGGGATCGCCGCGGTGGCCCGTACGGCGGGCTGGTGGTGGCCGTACGAGAAGACCGCGATCATCTGCGAACGCCCGGGGGAACTGCACCGGGACGAGGCGGGCCGGCTGAACCGCGGCGACGGCCCGGCGCTCGCCTTCCCCGACGGATTCGCCCTGTACGCCTGGCGCGGTATGCCGGTTCCCGCCGACTTCCTCGACGGCCTCACGGAACTGACCCCGCGGCGGATCCGCGAGGAGGAGAACGCCGAGCTGCGCCGCGTGATGCTGGAGCACTACGGCTACGAGCGCTACCTGGAGGAGTCGGGCGCCGAGCCGGTCCAGCGCGACGAGGCGGGCGTGCTCTGGCGGATCGAACTGGAGGGGGACGAGCCCCTGGTGACGGTCGAGGTGGTGAACTCCATCCCGGAACCCGACGGCACCCACCGCACGTACTGGCTGCGCGTACCCCCGCGCACCAGAACGGCCCGTGAGGGAGTGGCCTGGACCTTCGGCCTGGAGGAATCGGAGTACGCCCCCGCGAAGCAGACCTGACGGCCCCCGGGAAGCCCGGCGGAGGCGGGCGGCGAACCCGTCCAGGCGCTTGCCCTCAGACCCCCCGCGGGCCGGACGCAAAGCGGCCTCACCCGCGTTTGCGCTGGTGAGGCTGGGTTGCGCCCCCGGCAGGACTCGAACCTGCGGCCAAGCGCTTAGAAGGCGCCTGCTCTATCCACTGAGCTACGGGGGCCTGGTGTGACGGCCTGTGTCGTGCTCTCCGGCCGCGACCGGAGCCTGACGTTGCCGGGGACAAGGATAGGGCTCCCGCATCCCTGCCCCTGATGCTTCGCCTCCGCCACTCAATGTGGAGGTTCGGTGAAGCGATCCCGATAATCGCAGGCGGGTGCGAATCGTGCACTGTTTTTGGCCTCTCGGGCGCCGGGTGTTGTGCACTCGTTATGCCTGGCGTGTGTCTGCTCCCGGCTTGCCCCTTCCGCTCCTTCTGTCCGGTCGGCGCGCAGGCATGCCCATATGCTTCAGAATTCCCCTAAAATTGGGCATTCTTCGCATGTGGTGACCATGGACGTACGGCCTCAGCTACTCGACGCACTCTCCGCGCTGCGCGACCGTGTCGCTGCCGCACGCTTCCCGCTGCCCCTGGCGGGGGCCCCACGCGCGCGTGCCAACCGCGACGAACTGCTCGCACAGCTCGACGACTACCTGGTGCCCCGCCTCAGAGAACCCGAGGCACCCCTGCTGGCCGTCGTGGGCGGTTCCACCGGGGCGGGCAAGTCGACGCTGGTGAACTCGCTCGTGGGGCGCCGGGTCAGCGAGGCGGGGGTGCTGCGGCCGACGACACGGATCCCGGTGCTGGTCTGCCATCCGGAGGACCAGCACTGGTTCAGCGGCATGCGCATGCTGCCGGACCTCAGACGCGTGTGGACACCGCACGGAGCCCCGGACGACGAGCTGCCGCTCCCCACCGAGGACCACGCGCGCGTGCTGCGTATCGAGTCCGCCGACACCCTGCCGCGCGGCCTCGCCCTCCTCGACGCGCCGGACATCGACTCGCTGATCTCCGACAACCGGGTGCTCGCCGCCGAGCTGCTGTGCGCCGCCGACATCTGGGTGATGGTCACGACCGCTTCCCGCTACGCGGACGCCGTGCCCTGGCACATGCTGCGCGCCGCGAAGGAGTACGACGTCACCCTCGTCACCGTCCTCGACCGCGTGCCCCACCAGGTCGTCGCCGAGGTGTCCCGGCAGTACGGCGCCCTGCTCGCCAAGGCCGGGCTGGGCGACGTACCCCGCTTCACGGTCCCCGAGCTGCCCGAGTCCGCCTGGGGCGGCGGTCTGCTGCCCGGCACCGCCGTGGCCGCGCTGCGCACCTGGCTCGTCCACCTCACGCAGGACCCGGCCGCCCGCCACTACGCCATGGCCCGCACGGCGCACGGCGTCCTCGGCTCCCTGAGATCCCGCATGCCCGGGCTGGCGAGCGCCGCCGCCGCGCAGTACGCCGCCGCCCTGCGGCTCACCTCCGCCGTCGACTCGGCCTACGACAGCGAGCACGCGCGCGTACGGGGCCGGCTCCAGGCCGGGGCCGTACTCGCCGGGGGCGCGCTGAAGCGCTGGCGGGCCTTCCCCCTCGACTGCACCGCGGGAGAGCTCCTGGACGCCCTCGTGGAGAGCCTCGGCGCGCTCCTGCTGTGCGCCGTCACCGCCGCCGACGAGCGCGTGGCCGACGCCTGGCGGCGCGAACCCGCCGCGGCCGGCCTGACCGCGCCCGAGGACACCGGCGCGGAGGACACCGAGCACCGCATCGGCCTCGCCGTACGGCGCTGGCGGCGCGAGCTGGAGGAGTACGCCGAGGAGGAGATCGCCGAGCTGGACCGGAACGTCACCACCGACCCCGAGGCCGTCGCCGCCCTCGCGGCCACCGTGCTGCTCGGTGGCCGGCGGGCACGGTCCGCGGGCGAGGGCGTCGCCGAGCGGATCGGCGCGCACGGGGCGCTGCGGCTGCGCGACCGGGGCGGTCGGCTGCTCACCGAGCACGTGAACCGCGTCGTCAACGCCGAGCGCGAGCGCCGGCTCGCTCCCCTCGACGCCCTGAACGTCCAGCCCGAGTCGCAGGCCCAGCTCATCGCCGCGCTGTCCGTACTGCAGAAGGAGAGGTGACCGGTGACCGCCGTCACTGACCAGGACCACACCGATCACACCGACCGCCCGGAGGACGACGGAACCGGACCCGGCGCCGGCCCAGACACCGGAACCGGCACCGACGAAGACACCGGAACCGGAACGACCGCCGGCGGAGACACCAGCACAGGCACAGGCACAGGCACAGGCACAGGCGCAGGCACGGGCACGGGCACCAGCGCCGGTACGGGAACGGGCACGGGCACCAGCGCCGGTACGGGCGCTGAGAACGGAAGCGGCGGCACCGGTCCCGATTTCGGGAAGGCCCGGTCGACCGACCGAACCGACCGAACCGAACGGACCAACCGGACCAACCGAACTGAACGGACCGAACGGACCGAACGGACCGAACGGACCGACGGTAAGGACCGCATCGGCGGTGGCGACCGCACCGACACCACCGCCCGTCCGGAGCGCCACGGGCGGCACCACGACACCCCCGGAAAGAGCGCCGGGAGCGCCGTGGGCACCGGGAGGGCCGGGAGGACCGACGGCGGCCAGGCCCCCGGCGAGCGGTCCGCGTCCCGGGACGGCGGCAGCGGCCGGGCCGCCGGGCAGGCTGCCGGGAACGGCGCGCACGCCTCCGGGGCCGCCTGGGAAGACGGCCTGATCGCCCGGCGGGCGAGCGCGGAAGCGACGGGTGCCGAGGAGCGGCCGTACGCCTCCGCCGGGGACCGGCCGGCGACCGCGCAGACCCAGCCCGCCCCCCAGACGTCCGAGCATCCCGGCACCGCCACCGCCGCCCCGCTCGCGTACGACGGCCCGCTGCGGGCACGGCTCGACGCCCTGCGGGAACTCGTCGGGATCTCCCGCGCACGCCTCGACAGCCGCACGCTCACCGAGGCGGGCCAGGTCCTGGAGGAGGCCGCGGCGCGGCGCAGGCTCTCCGGGGAGCACACCGTCGTCGCCCTCGCGGGTGCCACCGGCAGCGGCAAGTCGCAGCTCTTCAACGCGCTCGCCGGCGTCGTGATCTCCGAGACCGGGGTGCGCCGGCCGACCACCGCCGCGCCCGTCGCGTGCAGTTGGAGCGACGGCGCGGCCACCCTCATCGACCGCCTCGGCATCCCCGGCCGGCTGCGCCGCCGCCCCCTGCACGGCGGCGACGCGGACCCTGAGCTGCGCGGGCTCGTCCTGATCGACCTGCCGGACCACGACTCGGCCGCCGTGCAGCACCGCCAACAGGTCGACCGCGTCCTCGCCCTGGTCGACGCGGTCGTGTGGGTCGTGGACCCGGAGAAGTACGCCGACGCGATGCTCCACGAGCGGTATCTGCGGCCCCTGGCGGGACACGCCGAGGTGATGTTCGTCGTCCTCAACCAGGTCGACCGGCTGCCCGGCGAGGCCGCCGAGCAGGTGCTCGACGACCTGCGCCGGCTCCTGGACGAAGACGGCATCGCCCTGGGGGAGCACGGCGAACCGGGCGCCACCGTGCTGTCCCTGTCCGCCCTCACCGGGGAAGGCGTGGGCGGGCTGAAGGAGGCGCTCGCCCAGTTCGTGACGGAGCGCGCCGCCCCCGCGCGCCGGATCGCGGCCGATGTGAGCGCGGCTGCGCGGCGGCTGCGGCCCGTCTACGTCACCGGGCAGCGCACAGGGCTCAGCGAGGAGGCGCGGGCGGAGTTCTCGGCCCGGCTCGCGGACGCGGTGGGCGCG
>DASTDN010000480.1:0-2619 GCA_035710365.1 Streptomyces sp.
GAGCCACGAGTTGACGACGACGGCCCACACGATCGCCACGTACACGGCCAGGGTGCCCGCCACCAGCACGACCCGGTGCCGGCTCATGTGCGGCACGTCGATGTGGGCCGGACGCTCCGGCTCACGGTCCAGCCTGGCGAACACCCGGTCCAGACGGGTGGGGCTCGTTTTGGTACGCACCCAATCGACGCTACAGGTCTCCACTGGGCGGATTGGCCCGACGGAAGGGTTTGTAATGCCGATGTGATGTGTCCTTCGCCTCAAACAGCGTCTTCTTCGCCGAAAAGTGGTTCCTTTGCCGGGGAAATCCAGGATTCAAAGACGCGGGACGTCATTTCGGGGTGGACCGCTGTTACCCGGCGATTTACCGCCGGGCCACCTGTGGGCCGAGTGCGTGAAGGCACGCGGGATACGGGGGATTGGGAACGGGGATTGAGGGAGGAGAGCGTCCCATTTCGTCGTTCCGCTCGCATAATACAGTCGGAATATATCGGTTCCGGGACTCGTCCCGGGCGCCCGTGACCAGCGGCGACGCCCGCCGTGCCGGGGCCGTGGCCGGACCGGGGCGGCGGAAACGAATTCCCTCCATCCGATATGACCTTTCTGGTGGGTAATTCACAGGAATGCCCCCACGGGCGACGGGCCCCGCCCGGCCTCGGCCGAAGTGGCGTACGCCACACCCCCCGGGGTCCCCTCTGAGAGGTCCGCCACTCGGTGCCCCGGTGGACTCGCGTACTCTGACGTGTCACTCGCCTCGATGCGCGGGCCGGGACACCGCTCCTTCCCGGCCGAGTCACGGAAGATCCCACCCCGTGAGCCCGCCGACCGCGAGGGAACATCTGGGAGGTACGTACATGTCCGGGACGACCACGGACGCCGTGCCGAGCCGTCGGACGGCCGGGTCCGGTGCCAACCGCTGGGTCGTTCTCGTCGTCCTCTGCGCCAGCCTGCTGCTGGTCGCCGTCGACGCGACCGTGCTGCACGTCGCCGTCCCCGCCGTCACGGAGGACCTCAGGCCCGGCGCGATGGAGCTGCTCTGGATCGTCGACGCCTACCCGCTGGTCTGCGCGTCGCTGCTGATCCTCTTCGGCACGCTCGGCGACCGCGTCGGCGGCAGACGCGTCCTGCTCCTCGGGTACGCCCTGTTCGGCGTCGCCTCCGGCATGGCGGCCGTCGCGGACAGCGCGCAGGTGCTGATCGCGGCGCGGGCCCTGCTCGGCGTCGGCGGAGCGATGATCATGCCCGCCACGCTGTCGATCCTGCGGCAGGTCTTCCCCGACCGGCGCGAACGCGCCCTCGCGATCGGGATCTGGAGCGCCGTCGCCGCCGTGGGCGCCGCCGTCGGACCCCTGCTCGGAGGCTTCCTGCTGGAGCACTTCTGGTGGGGCTCGGTCTTCTTCGTCAACATCCCGCTGATGCTGGTCAGCCTCCCGGTCGGACGGCTGCTGCTGCCCGAGTCGAAGGCCGGCGGCCGGGGCCCCTGGGACGTGGTCGGCGCGCTGATGGCGGCGGCCGGACTGTTCGGCATGGTGTTCGGCGTCAAGCGCCTCGGTGGCGGCGAACCGGTCGGCAGCGCGCTGACCGTGCTGCCGCTGCTGGCCGGCGCGGCCCTGCTGGTCCTCTTCGTACGGCGGCAGCGGCGGCGCCCGCATCCGCTGGTGGACCTGACGCTGTTCGGCCGGCCCGCCTTCAGCACGTCCGTCGGCTGCATCGTCCTGGCCATGCTCGCGCTGGTCGGCCTGGAGCTGATCGCCGCGCAGTACCTGCAACTGGTGCTCGGCCTCTCCCCGCTCCAGACCGGGCTGCGGCTGGTGCCGCTGACCCTCGCGGCGATGGCGGCCGGACTGGCGGGCGCGCGCATGCTGCGCCGCTTCGGGCCGCGCCGCATGGTCTGCTCCGGGTTCTGCCTGACGGCGGGCGCGGTGGTGCTGCTCACGGCGATGGGCCCGACGGACAACTGCCCGCTGCTGCTGTCCGGCTTCGTCCTGCTCGGCTTCGGCCTGGAGACCACCCTGTTCGGGGCGTACGAGTCGATGCTGAGCGAGGCGCCGCCGGAGCAGGCGGGCGGGGCCGCGGCCATCGGCGAGACGTCCTACCAGCTCGGCGCGGGAATCGGCATCGCCCTGCTCGGCAGCGTGATGAACGCCGCGTACGGGCCCGGGCTCAGCTCCGTACCGGGGGTGCCGTCGTCCGCGTCGGCCGCGGCCTCCCACTCGCTGGGGGAGGCCTACGAGATCGCCGCCCAGCTCGGCGGCCCGGTCGGCGCCACCCTGCGGATCGCGGCCCGGGACGCCTTCGTGCACGGGCTGCATGTGACGCTGCTGGTCAGCGCCGGTCTGCTGCTGCTGGGCGCGGTCATGGCGCTGCGGCTGCCGCGGGTCATGCACTGCGAGGCCCAGGCCGCTCGGGGCTCCCAGCCGGCCAAGCCCGCCCGGCCGGCGGGGGTGCCCGCACCCCGCGAGGCCGAGACGGCCGCCCACGCGCCCCCGGTCTCGGCCCGCTGAACGGGCCGCCCGTTCCGGCGGCCCGCGGGGGCGGCCCGGCGAGGGGGTGTGGACGTGCGGGACACTGCGTCGTAACGTCGGAACCATCGTGACTAGCGGTGCTAGTTTTTCGTTG
>DASTDN010000481.1:0-13374 GCA_035710365.1 Streptomyces sp.
GTCAGTTACGGGTACGGACTGTTCACGGGCGGTCTCGGCGCGCACTACGGCGCCGAACGCGCGGGCTGCACGGTGATTCCCGCCTCCGGCGGCATGACCGCGCGCCAGGTGCAGATCATCAGGGACTTCGCCCCCGAGATCATCATGGTCACGCCGTCCTACATGCTCACGCTGCTCGACGAGTTCGAGCGGCAGGGCGTCGACCCGCGCTCCACCTCGCTGCGCGTCGGCATCTTCGGCGCCGAGCCGTGGACCGAGGAGATGCGCCGCGAGATCGAGGACCGCATGGACATCCACGCCGTCGACATATACGGCCTGTCCGAGGTGATGGGCCCGGGTGTCGCGCAGGAGTGCGTGGAGACCAAGGACGGGCTGCACGTGTGGGATGAGTACTGCAAATAAAGCCGCACTCGCCCGTACGAAGGCGCCCCCGGTCCGAGGACCAGGGGCGCCGCGGCCCGTCCCCAGCCGCGTGGCAGCAGGACATGGGGAAGGCCGATCTAGAGCGCGCCCGCCTACGCGGTGCGCTGAGGGGGCGAGGCTGGTCTCACCTCCCGTCGACCTGGCAGTCCGAGTCGTCCCACCCGTACAGACTCTCGGGAGTGTGGCCACGGATGTACCGGTCGGCGAGCGATCCTTGCGTTCGGTCCGGGGAAGGCTTCTCCATGGTCCTCGTGTCCCGGGCGATCTGCGCCTGTGCTGCCTTCACTGTGTTTTTCGCTTTACCCATTGGTCTGCTTCGACCTCTCCTTTTACGGGCGTTCGTGCGGTGGGCTGTCCGTGCTCGCCGCCTACTCGGTGCCGCCCACGCAGTCCGCGATCTGACGCCAGAGCAGGGGATCCGGCTCGTGGCCGGCCCCGACCAATAACCCCTGCGTGCGGTGCAGGGCCCTCCTTCGGCGAAGCGGGTCCCGCAGCGCTTCGGTGAGTCCGGGCGGGTCTGGCCAACGGTGCACGAAGGCGCCGAGGCGCGCGCACAGTCCGTGATAGGTGTCTGTGCGCAGGATGAGAGCGCGCCACCCGGTGTCCACGGCCAGCGACGGACGCAGGCGTCCGTTGCACTGGGCTGAACAGAAGGCGACGAAGGCAAGGGCCTCGTCCACGATCCGCGCGGCACGGGCCTCGGTCAGATCCGCGCTGTCCCGGGCCACGGTGGCGACAACGGCGGCGAACTCGTCCTCGCCGAGGAGGGTCCGGGCCGAGACGCCGGGCCGTACCAGGGTCTGCATGGGCTACTCCGATTCGTCAGGCGGTCCCGGCCGGGATTCACACCGCCGGGTAGGAGGCCCTGCCCGCACGTGGCGTGCCGGGCCAGGCGAGGGGTGGCGGCCCGCCGCAGTCCACGAGGGGAGGCGCTGCGGCGGGCCGGTCATCCCGCTGCCGGTGCCGTCGGCGTGTCGCCAGCAGCGGGGCATGAGGGGCCGCGCGGTTACCCGTCGGCCTCGTGCGTCAGCTCGCCTGGTGGCGGTCGAGCTTGGTCAGGGTGACGTCGGGTTCCGGCGACGACTGGTGAGGCATCGCCCTGCACCCGCCCTTGTGGATGTGGATCACCGCACCAGCGCCAGACGCGCCAGCGTTCACGACGGTGTCGGCGACGGCGGGGTGGATGGGCTTTCCGCATCGCGAGCAGAGCATCGCTCTCCCGGTGTGTCTGAGGGGGGTGTCTGGTCGTGCCCGCGCCGGAGGGTGCACTCCTGCCGCGCGCCGGGATGAATCTGCCAGCAGTAGCCGGCGGCCCGGGCCGCGGACGCTGCGGCCTGCTGTATCCGCTCGATGGCCGCCAGGCGCCAGTCGGTGGTCATCGCGGTGCCGCCAAGGTCTCGTAGTGGTCGCACAGGGCGCCGACTGCGTGGGCAAGGCGCTGTGCGTGCGCGACTGCTGCGGGAAGTGTCGGCCCGGGTTCTGATGCCAAGCGCATCCGGGCTTCGCGGACGCCGGCCAAGGCGCACTCACGGGGCGCCTCGTCCTCGGGGAGGCGGCGAGCGGCACCCGCGACCTCGGGGATCAGCAGCATGAGGTGCCCGCGAAGCAGAAGCCGAAGAGTGGTCAGCTCCTCGCGGGTGGGCAGTTCGGCGTCCTCGGCCAGCAAGCGCCGCACCGTCGCGCGCATGGTGGCGACGTGGAGTGGCCCGGTGGGTGAGCTCACTCGTTCCGTGGTTCGGTGGCGGGGGCAGGCGCACGGCGGCATCTGGAAGAAGCCGAGCCCTTGCGGCTCGGCGTCTTCACCGTGTCTCACTTCGGCCACGGTGCCGTGATCCTCGGTGATGACGCCCTCGGGAGTCATGGAGTAGACGCGCAGTCGCATCTTGACGTGCGCTTCTGACGGGGCTGTAGCGTTCATGGTGTCGACGCTCCTCAGTAGCGTTGTCCAGCCCCGGAGCCGGTTGCACGACTGCCGGGGCACACCCCGCCGAGTGGACGTCAGCCTCGAGGAGGACGACGCGACCCTGGCTGGGCGTACGGACAGAGTGGTGCTCTGAGAAGGTCACAACGCTCACACTTTGTGAGCGTTGTGAGTGCGCTACAGGCCGATCCAGGCCGCCATGTAGTTGAGCGTGTCCGGGGTGCGGCGTGCCATGTGCACCAAGCCGGTAATCGTCTCCCTGGCCCCCGGGTGATACCGGGTTTGCTCCGGCGCCATCGTCCGTGCGGCAACGATGTGCTCAAGGGCCTTTTCGGTGTATCCCGTCTCCATTTCGGCACGTGCCCGATCGATGAAGAAGTGGGCCCGACGCGATGTGGGGAGTTGCGTGGGTAGCCGCACCTTGCGGGCCTGTGTCAAAGCATTCTCGAACTGGCTCATCTCCAGGGCCGCGCTCATTTTGTGTAGCGCCACGTTCGTCGGCCCGAAGGAGAGCCAGTGAACTTCAGCGGCGTCCCCGATGCGCTTGGCAATTCGGTCTGCCTCGTCGATATGCAGGTCGACGGCCCTCTGATCTTGCGCTCGGGCAGAAATGACCGTGGCTCCGAGATGCAACTGTCCGATGACGGCCAGGACCTCACGCGTACGCCGTGACTGCTCAACCACACTGCATCCGGATGCGATGAGTCGCTGTCCGATGCGGTACTCGCCTTCGCGGTAGTAGACCAGTGCGCGCATGTACTGACGCACGGCGGCGAGGCAGGCGTCAGAGGCTCGGTGCGCTGCCCAGTCCATGCGGTCCAGCGCGACAGCAGACAGATCGTAGTACCCGAGCTTCACGCTGATGTCGTGCGCGGTCCGATACGTGGAAGCGAGCGCCTGCCAAAGCTCGGTGGACGGCGTCGACCAGGCCGTGTGAGTCAGTTCGGCAATCAGGTCCGGCAGCTCGCTGGCCGCCGTCCGTAGATGTGTGGCCCGGACCTGGGCACACATCTCGTCTGCCTTGGCCATGAGCACGGTGGCCGGCCGAACAGCAATGTCCGGGTTGGGCCCGAGGTCATACAGGTCCAGAGCCTCACGGATAGGCCTCACCAGTTCGGCAAGCCTGTCTCGCTGCAGCTCCGTCACGTACGGCTGGCCGGTGAGCACGGTCACGTCGATGTTGAGGCACTTCGCGCACGCGGCGATGAAGGCCTGGGTCGCGGGACGGGCCCCGCACTCCACCTGGTTGAGGTAGCTGTACGAGTAGGGGAGGCGATCCGCCATCTGCCGTTGCGTCAGCCTGGCCAAGCGCCGCTGTTCCTTGATGCGTGTACCTGTGTGATGGTCGTCCAGTGGTGGCATACTGGTTACTCCGTTCTAAGCACCCACTTGGAACATACCCGCGGCCCACGGCCCGGCAGCACCGTTCCGCCCGCCACTCCCTCGGTAGTGGCGGGCGGTTGTGTGATCGGATTGCTGCATGACCACGACTGACCGTGAACGCGTGCTTTACCTCTTCGGTTCGGCTGCGCCTCCCGTGTTCGACATGGCCTCGGTGATTCGCGACGCCCGCTCCCGCGGTTTCGACGTGTGCCTGGGCCTGACGCCGACCGCTGCCCGCTGGCTCGCCCCGCAACAGGCGGAGCTGGAGGAGCTCACCGGCCACCCGGTCCGGTCCGAGTACAAGCTGCCGGGTGAGCCAGACGTGTGGCCGACGGCGGACGTTATCGCGATTGCCCCCGCCACCTTCAACACGCTGAATTCGTGGGCACTAGGCATCACGCGCAATTTCATTGTCGGTGTCGTAGCCGAGGGCATCGGCAAGAGAATTCCGCTGGTTACCATGCCATGCGTCAACGCGGCCTATGTGCAGCACTACCAGTTTGAGCGGAGTGTCAACACGCTGCGCGAAATGGGAGTGAAAGTGCTCTACGGCGAGGGCGGCTTCGTACCGAACCAACCGGGCCAGGGGAAACCGAAAAAATACCCCTGGCACGTCGTACTGGACGCGGCAGAAGACGCCGCTGGAAGCGGATCAGAATAATTCCAGCACGCCGTCGGCCCAGGCTTGAACGCAGAAATCTCCCCCTTCCGCCCGTAGGCGGAAGGGGGACACGTGGTTCATGGGTACTGCCGGCGGTGCGGGTCGAGGGCGAGCGGGAGAGGGCCGCCGTCTCCTGGCTCCTCGGGTGGGGGCGCGCTGTCGCGGCGGCAGATCAGAGCGTCGGGGTCCCAGGCCGGCGCCTGGAGGCTGTAGCCGTCTGGGCAGGCCGGTCCGGGCGGTCCGGCGGGGCCTTGCTCGCCGCGCGGGCCTTGCTCGCCGTCCGCGCCGTCGCGGCCGTCGGTGCCGTCGGTGCCGTCCTTCCCGGGCGGCCCCGACGGCCCCGGCACGGTGCTGTCCGCCCCGGGCCGGCCGCTCGGCCCGGGCACCGTGCTGTCCGCGCCGGGCCGCCCCGACGCGCCTGCCTTCCCTGGCGCCCCGGGCGGCCCGGTCGGGCCCGGGATCGGCACAGGCACTTCGGCCCGGGCGCGCAGGTCCTCGATCGCCCGCGCAGGGTCCGGCACGGCCGGTGTCGCCCCCTCGCCCTTGAGTTGCTCCCGCAGCACCCGTACGTCCCCGGCGAGGGCGCTCACCGCGTCGCCGCGCAGGTTCGCCTCGTCCGCGAGGGCGTCCGCCCGGCGTGCCTCGGCGTCGATCCGCATCCACACCAGCAGCACGGCGCCGAACAGCACGAGCAGCACCGCGGCGACCGCGAGGGACCGCCACCGCTGCGCGAGGACCGGCTGAGTTGCGCGACGATCGTTCACGTGGGCTGACCTCCCAGCTCTGCGATCCGCGCGCGCAGCACCGCGTTCTCTGCCTCGAGTTCACCGATCCGCCGTTCGAGGGCGGCGGTCCCCGCCCGCTCGCCGGCGAGTTCGGCGTACGCTGCCGCGAGCAGCCGTTCGGTTTCCGCCAGGCGCTCGCGGAGCTTGTCGCGTTCTTCTTGCAGGTTGTCGACGAGCGTGGAGTACCCGCCGAGCACAGCCCCGGACTGTGAAGCCGCGTTCGCGCCCCGGTGCCCGACCAGTGCAGCGGCGGCCGTCGCGAGCCCGACGACGATCACGCCGACCGCGGTGAGCGTCGCAGCGTCCACGCGCTACCTCCGATGGTGCTGTGCCAGTGCGGCCGTAAGGCGGGTGTCACCCGCCCGCCGGGCCGCCGAGATACCGCGCGCCGTCGACGGGGGCGAGCTGCTCGCCCTTCGGGTACGCCGGCGGCCGCGCCCATCCGAGGAACAGCCCGGCGAGATGCTGCAGAACCGTCCCCCGCGCCCGCTCGCCGACGAGCTCAAGGAACCTGAACACGAGGTAGTAGGCGAGCGAGAGCGCGACGGTCACAGCGCCCGTGGCCGTCGCCGAGTCGATGGTGACGCCCGCGCGCACGGCGAGGGTGAGCAGCCACCCCGCGACGAGCGGCACGCCCGTGCGCATGACGGAGATGAACAGACCGGTCATCACCGGTCCTCCTTCCAGTGGTACGGGCCGTCGGCGGGCGCCGGCGGCAGAGGTACAGAGCGGCTACTTCGCGGGCAGTTTCAGCTTCTGCCCGGGCGTGATCTCGTCGGCGGCCCGGAGCTTGTTGAGGGTGGCGATCTCGCGCCAGCGGTTGCCGACGCCGAGCCTGCTGGCCGCGATGGACCACAGGGTGTCCCCCTTGGCGACGGTGTAGGAGGTGGTGCCGCCGGGCGACCAGCCGGCGGAGTGCTCCAGGCGCTCGGCGACCCGCTTGCGGATGTCCGGCATGCTGACGCCGGGCCCGCGCGGGTCCTGCTTGCCGGGCTGCCACTCCTTGTGGCCGATCACGGACGTGTCGCCGTCCCCGCCCCAGCCGTGCGCCCGGCACAACGCCGCGGCCGCGCGCACGATCGCCTCGACCTGCGCGGCGGGCCACGGGTCCTTGCCGTCGCCGAGGTTCTCGCACTCGAAGCCGTAGAAGTGCCGGTTGCCGTCGGTGTAGGCCTCGTTCGCCGCGGGCAGGGTCCGCTCGGCGACGACCGCGCGCAGGACGTCCCCGTCGCCGCTGCCGGCGTGGTTCGTACGGCCCCAGCCGATGAGGTGGACGGTGCCCTTCTTGTCGATGACTCCCTGGCACAGCGGGCCGAGCAGGCCGCTGTAGCCGTCGTGGCAGATCCGCACGGTGTTGTCCGTGCCGGAGGTGACGGTGTGGTGGATCATCACGCCGTTGACCGGGCCCCAGGGGCCCTTGTGGTTGCGGTTGTGGGTGCGCCAGCCGCTGTGTTCCCGGACCGTGAGGCCCTCGGCGCGTAGCGCGGCGAGGGCCTTGGACGCGGACAAGGGTGTGGCCATCGGGGCCTCCAGAGATGCGAGAAGCCCCGGGCCTGGACGGCGCGGGGCGTGTGAGGTGGACGGTTCAGGCGACGCGCTGCAGGGAGCCTGCGGTCCCGGCGGCGGTGTTCGCCGCGGCGGCGGCCGACCACTGCGCGGTGACCACGAGGGCCTGGTCGACGGTGGTGTCCCGGGTGACGGGGGCGTCCGTGAGCTCGTGCTGGGCCACGCCGGTGGTGCCGGTGAGGTGGTGGGAGAGGGCGGCGCCGCCGGCCCAGGTGCCGGATGCGCCGGTGGTGACGCAGTGCAGGGCGCCCTCGATACGCCAGCCGCGCGAGGAGATCCCGGAGCCGGTCGTGACCGCGGTGTAGGCGGCGATGACGGCGCCGGTGGCGCCGCCGAGGCGGACCCGCAGGGTCAGCGTCGGCGTGCCGGTGGTGGACGCGGTGCCGTGCAGCGCGAACCGGTAGCCGGTGCCGACGGCAGCGTCCCCGGCGGGGATCGTCCACGAGCCGACGACCGTCTCGGCCGTCGTGTTCGCCGCGGTGGCCACGGTCGCCGCGCCACCCGCGTCCGCCGTGTTCCCCCGCCGTACGGCGCCGGTGACGGTGGAGGTGAGGTTGATGCCGGCCAGCGTCGTGTTGCGCGTGCGGACATCTCGGATGACCGGCCGGACAGTGTTGGTGGAGACCTGCACACCGATCCCGGTCAGGTCGTGTACGTCGCCGTCGGCCACCGTGATGTCGGCGCCGTCCCACACGTGCACGCCGTTGGCGGTGGTCCCGGTGATCTGGAACTGGCTGACCGTCACGTTCGTGGCCGTCGACGCCGGGGTGGACCGGGAGTCGACCGTGACGCCGGCGCCCGTCGCGCCGTTCACCGCGAGGTCGGTGAGGTGTCCTCGGCGGGTGCCCAGGGTGCTGACCGCGGTGCCCCCGGTGGTGTGCGCGACGATCCCGGCCGCCACGTAATCCTCGACCCGCTCCAGGCGGACGGCCTGCTGGCCCACGGACCGGACCGTGATCCGGCCCACGGCGACGTCCTGGACGTAGCCGGTGTCCTCGCCGACCAGCTCGACCGCGGCGCCGTAGGTGCCTCCGCCGGTCATCGTCACATCGTCGATGACGATCCCGGCCAGGGGCTGGGACCCGGCGATGGTCGGTGAGGAGCCGCCCGCCGGGGTGCGGTGCGAGCTCTTGCTGCTGTCGAGGGTGCGGACGCGGACGCCGCCGCCGCAGTCGCGGAGCTGCACGCCGGAGATCACGCACGCCTCCCACGTGTACGCCCCTACCGCGAACTGCGAGCATCCCTCGGCGTACAGGTCCCTGATCCGGATGCCGCGGTGGGCCCTGTCGGGCGAGGCGGAGTGGGAGCCGACGGCGCGCGGCCAGGCGGTGGTGCCGGCGGTGCCGGACGGGCCGACGGTGCAGCCCTCGATGAGCAGGTCCACGCACGGGGTGTCGTCGTACGGGCCGAACCCGCCGAAATAGGCGCTGCCCTTGGCGAGGTCGGGCTGAATGAACTCGGAGAAATCCCGGCCGCCGGGGTCGAGGTACCCCAGCCCGCGCACGTTACGGATCACGCCGTGGCGCACGGCGTTGATCTCGATGCCGTGGTATCCGCACACGTCCTTGATCAGGGTGTCGCGGATGACGACGTTCTCGGCGTGCCCGATGCTCATGCACATCGCCGACGTCGGGTAGGTGGTCGCGCGGGCGTCCCAGGTGCCGCCCTCGACGATGATGTTGCCGTGCCCGGTGTACCCGCCGAGGTCCTGGGCTGCGTCGCCGTTGAGGAGCATCGTGCCGGTTCCGGCGCGGCGGATGGTCGCGCCGTCGGCGAGGGTGAGGCGGGTGTTGCGGTAGATCCGCAGGGGCAGTGCCGACACGTCGTAGACGCCGGGCCGCAGGATGATCCAGCCGCCTCCGGCGTCCCGCGCCGTGTCCAGGGCGTCCTGGAGGGCGGCGCCGGTGACCGCCTCGGGAATGATGATCCCGGCCTGTGACCAGTCGGCGCCGACGGTGATGGGCTGCCCACCGACCAGGAGGGTGCCCACATCGACGGTGCCGGTCACGTCGAGGTCGCCGGTGATCGTGCCGCCGGTCAAGCCGAGCTTGGAGTTCAGGCCCTCCAGGGCCGCCGTGGGCACCTCCCGGCCCACCTCGTACCAGCGCACCGGCTGGCCCGAGGGCCCGTTGAACTCGTACTCGATCGCCCCGTAACCCTCGACTTTGAAGGTGCGAATCGCGCCCGGCGCATCGGAGGCGGCCGGGTTGGACCGGAGCTGAGCGATCGGCGTGGTGCCGTCCTCCTCGAACAGCGCAGTGATGACCGCGCCGGTGCCGGCCGCGCGGACGATCAGGGGGAAATCGGGGACGACCGTGCCGGTCGCCGTGGTCAGGACCGCCGACGGGTTGCCGCCGTAGGTGTACTGAGGCACAGGTGGTCCTCTCTCAGATGCGCCAGTAGTAGCCGGAGATGTCCACCCAGGCGGTGCCGCCGGTGCCCTGGTACCACCACAGCAGGTCCCCGGCGACGCCGTACGCCGAGGACGAGTTCGTGCCGAGGACCTCGAGGCGGCCGGCTGCTTCGGTGGTGTCTCCGGCCAGGGAGCACGTGCCGGTCCAGGTGCGCAGGGCGACGGGGATGCAGTCCGCCGGGACGCTTCCCAAGTTCACGGCGTTGGGGTCGGTGATGCTCGCGGCGTCGACCCGCTCGATGCGGCCCTTCAGCTCGACCTTGCGGCCGCCGTCGAGGAGCATCAGCCCGAGCGCCACGTCCCCTGTCTGGAAGTCAGACTTCAGGGTGAGGGTGCGGTCCCACTCCGGCTGGGGCTCCCAGATCGTCACCCACGTGTCGGTGGTCGACGAGGTCTTGAGCCACATCGTGCCGTTGGCGGCGGTGACCAGCGTCTGTGCGGGCGCGTCGACGAACTTCGTGGTGCGCTCGGCGAGGTCGGCGACGCTGTGCCGCAGGTGCGGGTCGATGGCCTCGGCCAGCTCTGCGAGATGGGCGGGCACGGTCGGCGACTGTCCGCCGCCGGGCACCGGTAGATCGGCGTAGCCGATGGTGGCCATAGGGGCTCTCTCTCGGTCGTCAGGATGCGGAAAACGTGATGGTGATCCGGCCGCCGGTGAACGCGGCGTACTGGCTCTGGCCGTGGCCGTAGATGGCGAGCCCTCGGGCGCTCCCGGAGGCCAGGGCCGTGCGCCAGGCGGAGGGCAGCGTCGCGGTGCCCTTGGCGCCGACGGCCAGTGACAGCAGCCCTTCGGGGCCGTCGCCGAGGACGAGCTGTCCGGACGGCGCGGAGGTGTGCGCGTGCAGGTACAGGAGCTGGCGCACCTTGCCATTGACGCCGGCGCCGCGGCGCCGCGTGAACGCCACGCTCATCGACTGCACCGTCTTGCCGGCGCAGGCGTCGGCGATGGCTGTGCCGTAGAACCATGCGCCGCGGCGGTCGCCGCGGCCGGTCCAGTCGCCCTGGGTGGGGTCGTCGGCGTAGTCGTCAGGCCGACCGCGGCGCCACGTCCCGGAGTCCGCCGGCGGGATGGTGACGGTCTGCGGGGCGGATGTGGCCGGCGCCTCGGGGGACGTGCCGGGCGGGGACGCCATCTGCGCGTACAGCACGCCCTTGCCGTTGCTGTCCCTGCGGGTCCACAGCGTGTCGACCTGCTGCCAGCCGGAGCCCACCGGCGCCCCGGAGCCCCAGGTGTAGGCGGAGACGGCGATCAGGTCCTGCACGGCGTCCCGGGCCGTCTCCGAGGTGCGTCCGGCGTCGGCGTCCGCCGGATCGCCGCCCAGCCGCCACAGCACCACCGGGACCAGGCCGCGGCGGACCGCGACGGTGTCGCCCGCCTGCCGGTTGCGGTAGGCGTCCGTGCAGGGCACGTCGTAGAGCTGGGCGCCGCCCATCAGCAGGTGCACAGTGCCTTCGTCGGTGACGTCGGTGACCGTCGCGGACACCGTCTGCAGGCCGCCGGACGCCGCATCGAGCCCGGCCAGGTCCTTGCCGAGCGCGTCGCGTATCCCCACGTCAGGTCACCGCCCTACTGGTGCTGGTGCGGGTCTGGCAGGTCATCGACACCCCGCCCAGCGTGTAGGGGCTGGAGTCGATCAGGTGCCGCTCCCACACGCCGTCGTCCACCTCGACCTCGGCCACGTCGCCCGGCTCCAGCGCCGGATTGCACACCGCGGTGAAGGAGAGCGAGGCCTGGATGCCGAGGGAGTCGGCGAGCTGGGCGCGGGCCACGACCGCGGCCTGTTCCTTGCTGGTGACCAGGGGGGAGGTGTAGCGGCCGGTGCGGACCCGCACGCCGGTGAGCCCCAGGCGCTGGGGGGCCAGGGGGTCGGCGACGGGGTCCGGTCCGGCGTAGGTCAGGGAGTTGGGGTCGTCGTCCCAGGCGTAGGCGGGGCCTACGACGGTGCTGCCGTCGCCCGCGTCGCCGGTGACCGCCCAGAGGTTGCGGACGTGCTCGGCGCTGTCCTCCGCCGACGGCTCGGCGGTGACCAGGGACCGGGGGATGCGCCACACCACCGGCTGGCCGAGCGTCGGAACCGGCGCGAAGGTGACCGTTCCCGTGGCGTCGGCGTACACCTCGGCGCCCAGCGCGGTAGCGATGCCGGTGGCCGCCCCGGAGGGGTCGGTGCCGCCGGACAGGGCCGCCCACCGGTCCTCGTCCACCACGAACGCGGGCATCCGGGTCGATGTGTCGACACCGGCCCGCCACGCCACCGGCGTCCCGGGCAGGGCCTCGGCGACGAGCCGTTCCGCGCACGCTTGCGCGCTGTCCGGGCCGACCGTGCGGGCCGTGGGCAAACCAGCGCCCCGGATGACCTCCTCCTGGCCCAGCAGGTCGAGGGACACCCCGAGCCGGGTCCGGCCCAGGCGGTCGACGACGTAGCGCCCGGCCGGGACCCACTCCACGCCGTGCCGGGGCACCCCCAGGCCCTGAAACAGACGGACCTCGGTGGTGACGGCGTTGATGCCGTGCCGTCCGCGGGGGGCGTCCAGCAGCTCGACGGCCGCCGAGTAGCGGCACTGCGCGGTACGGTCCGGCGTCACCTGCCCCGACCCGAACCGCGCCGGAGTCCAGCTCTGGCCGCCGTCGTTGGACCACTCCGCCCGCACCGGCCGCCGGCAGTG
The DNA here is from genome assembly GCA_035710365.1 of Streptomyces sp. Classification (GTDB taxonomy): domain Bacteria; phylum Actinomycetota; class Actinomycetes; order Streptomycetales; family Streptomycetaceae; genus Streptomyces. The sequence continues at coordinate 11,817 of DASTDN010000481.1, forward strand.
CGCGAGCGCGGCCAGCGCCGCCTCCGAGATGGGCAGCATCAGGTCACCGCGCCGTCCGTGGCCAGCGCCGCATACGAGGCGTACGAGGCGGCCACGCCGTCGTAGGTGCCGAACAGGGCAGCGAGCGTGTCGTAGGACCAGGCGGGCGCCATCATCGGCTGCCCGGCCGTCGCAGGCCGCTCCATCGGAACGATGTCGAACGTCACCGTGTAGCCACCAGTGCTGCCCAGCCTGCCGGTGGCCTTCTCCGTGACGATGCCCGGCACGAAAAAACGGTCGGGCTTCTGGTAGCCGGGCCGGACCTGGGCGAGCAGCACCCCGGACCGGATGAGCCGCCGGAACTGGGCGATGTCCGCGGCGAGGACGTCGACCTGCACGGCCTCGGCGGGCGCGGCCGCCGTGTCGTAGGCGACCGCCGTGTACGGGGTGCCGGTCCGGGCGGCGGTCTCCTGCCGGGCCTCGCTCGTCGTGCCCTGATCGGGCCCGTACATGACCCGCATCGACAGACTCGGCTCCTCGATGCTCTTGAGCCAGAGGTCCTTCGTCTCAGCGGGGGCGGGGGCGGGCACGGCCAGGCCGAGCGAGGACGACGGGCCCCAGGTGCCGTCCGCGTACTGCGGCGTCGCGGTGTAGGCGACCGCGACCCCGAGCGGGGCCTCGTGGTCGTACGCCTGCCCCACGCCCTCGACCGCCCACGCCAGGTCCCCCGAGCGCACGGCCACCGGCGCGGGCGCCCCCGGGTCCTGCCGGACCAGGGCCACCTTGCGGACCTGAGCGGCATCGGCCAGGGGCGCGGTGCCGCCGGTGTAGTCGACCGCGAGGTACACCCCGGCCCACTGCGCGTCCACCACCGCGGTGAGCCAGCCGTCCGGGCTGGTGACCGTCTCCGGCGGGGTGACCTGCGGCGCGTTGGGGTCCACGATCATCGGCATACGGTGCTCCTACTTCTTCCCGGCCCGCTTCGCGCGGCGCACGTCGGTCAGGGCGTCGTCGACCCGGTCGGAGACGTAGGCACGGATGGCCGTGCCGTCCTCCAGCAGCAGATACAGCGGACGCCCGTCCGGGCCCGCACCGGCCGGGGCCCGTCCGCCCGAGGACGTGACCGGGACGACACCGGCAGGGGCCGCCGACCTGCCGAGGCGGTCCGCGGCCGCTTCCACGGCGGACCCCATCTGCGCCATGCCGGCCACGACCGCGGCGCCGATCCGGTCACCGCTGCCCGCCAGGGCGTTGAACTGGGCGCCGGTCAGGACCGCCTCGGGCTTGCTGGTGCCGTTGTAGATCGCGGACAGGCCCGGAGGCAGCAGGCCGCCCTGGTCGTACGTGCCGGCGTACCCGTAGCGGTGCGTGAACAGGGAGGACTTGTAGGAGCGGGCGCGGGAGCCCACGACCACGCCGTCGCCGCCCCGGCTCTCGACGTTGACGCCGTTGAGGGTGCCGGCGGTGTGCCCGACCCCGGCGTTGGTGATGCCGATCATGTACGGGCTGCGGCGGTTCAGGACCCAGCCGGGCGGGGCCGTCGCGCCGGAGAACGCGCCGGTCGCCCACCGGCGGTGAG
>DASTDN010000482.1:0-2155 GCA_035710365.1 Streptomyces sp.
GGCCGGGGGAAGGTGAGCCTTCCCCCGGCCGCGGGCCGCCTCCGCGGTTCCGTTCCCTCCCGGTGTTCCTCCCTACCCGTCCCGGGGCGGGCCCTGGACGAAGGTGACCTCCGCCTCCGGCCGCAGCCGCAGGTCACGGCCGCTGACCGGGCGGGGGGCGTGGATCAGGATGTTGTAGTGGTTCGGCAGGTGGCAGGCGTCGAAGCCGAGCACCGTGCCGACCTCGGTGCCGCCGATGCGCACCAGGTCACCCCGGTCGACGACACCGCCGCACGCCAGTTCCGCGAAGCCGAGGAAGGCGACCCGGTCGATGCGGGCGCCGGGGCGCGGGTCCCACTGGTCGGTGCTGACCAGTTCGTGCACCTCGCCCCGGCGTACGCAGCGCGCCGCGTGTTCCTCCAGCCGCATGCCGCGGTCCGTGCGGTGGTGGGTGAGGACCTTGACCAGGGCGCCGCGGACCGTGCGCTTCGCGCCGTCCTCCGCCGGGTTCACCGGTCCACCCTCTCGTCCGCCGCGCGGGCGCACTCGTAGGCCGCCTCGACCAGGTCCAGGGCGGCCAGGCCGCCGTGCGCCCCCGGGCCGGCCGGGACGCGCGGGCCCGCCAGGGAGGCGAACTCCGTGAGGATCGCCTCGTACTCGTGCCACAGCGACGCCTTGAAGCCGGGGTGGCCGGCCAGCATGTCGGCGTACAGGACCTGCCCGTCGGCCAGTTCCACCTCGACGTCCTTGACCTCGCCCGGGTGGGACCAGTCGAGTTCCACCGTGGCGGTGGCTCCGGTGAGGCTGTGGAGGCGGATCAGTGCCCGGCGGTCGATGCCCGTGTCGTCGCGGTGCAGGGCGCAGTCGGTGACGGTGACGTCGCCGAGCAGCAGCCGTACCACGTCGAGGGCGTTGGGGCCGTTGTCGGCGACGCAGCCGCCGCCGCAGCGGGCCGGGTCGAGGTACCAGTCCTCGCCGCCGAGGTGTTCCTCGATGCGTTCCAGGTAGCGGACGCGGACCGCGCGGATCTCGCGGCCCGCGGTGCGCATCGCCAGGGTGCGGACGGCCGTGTTGTAGCGCCGGTGGAACGCCGTCATCAGCGGGGTGTCGCAGCACCGCGCGTGGTCCAGCAGGACGCGTCCCTCGGCGGCGGTCAGGGCGAGGGGCTTCTCGACGCACACGGGGACACCGGCGGCCAGTGCGTCCCGGCAGACCGGCAGGTGCACATGGTTGGGGACGGCCACCACCACGGCGTCCGGGCGTGCCCCGTCCAGCAGCGAGACGTGGTCGCTGAAGCGGGCCGCCGGGCCCTCGTAGGTGTCCAGGGTCCGCGGCCGGGTGTCGCACACGGCGGCCAGGTCCCAGCCGGGCAGCCGCTCGGCTGCCGCCAGGTAGTACGGGGAGATGGCGCCGAGGCCGATGACACCGAGGCGCAGCGGCCGGTTCACCGCTCGGTCCCGGAGGCGGGGCCGCCGAGGAGGCCGAGGTCGGCGAGTTCCCGGTACAGGTGCCCGGGCAGGGGGATGCCGTCGCGGCGGCGTTCGGCGGCGCGTTCCGCCTCCCACCAGCCGGGGTAGCGCACGGGTGGGCCGCCGGGCACGGGCGGGCAGTCGGTGAGGGCGCCGAACAGGGAGGCTGTCGTGGCGGCGACGTCGGCGCCGGGGCGCAGCACTTCCGGGGCGATCGCGAGGAGGAGGAAGCCGATGTCGTCGTCCCGGCCGTGCGGGCGGCCGTCGCCCTCCAGCGCGGCGGGGCCGGGGCCGAGGGCCGATCCGGAGACCACCGCGGACAGCAGTTCCACGGCGATGCCGAGTCCGTAGCCCTTGTGGACGCCGGTCTCGGGTGTGCCGCCCAGCCAGCGCAGGAAGGCCTCGCCGCGGTCGAAGGCGTCCGGGTCGGTCACCGGTGTGCCCGCGGTGTCCTCCAGCCAGCCCTCGGGCACGCCGGTGCCGCGTCGGGCGGCGACGCGGACCTTCCCGGTGGGGGCGACGGTGGTGCTCATGTCGAGCAGGAAGGGGTGGCCGTCGAGGGCGGGCGCGGCGACGCTGAGCGGGTTGGTGCCGAGCATGGCGAGCGCGCCGCCCGGGGGGCGTGCGATGCGCTGGCCTCCGCAGTTGCTGGTGACGACGCCGATCATCCCGGCGTGCGCGGCGCGTGCCGCGTGGAAGCCGGCGCA
>DASTDN010000483.1:0-3648 GCA_035710365.1 Streptomyces sp.
GGTGCAGGAGACGTACGCCAAGGCGTACGCGTCGTTCCACCAGTTCCGCGAAGGCACCAACCTCAAGGCCTGGCTCTACCGGATCCTCACCAACACCTTCATCAACTCGTACCGCAAGAAGCAGCGCGAGCCGCAGCGCAGTGCCGCCGAGGAGATCGAGGACTGGCAGCTCGCCCGCGCCGAGTCGCACATGTCGACCGGACTGCGTTCCGCCGAGTCGCAGGCGCTCGACCACCTGCCCGACTCCGACGTGAAACAGGCGCTCCAGGCCATTCCCGAGGAATTCCGCATCGCCGTTTATCTGGCCGATGTCGAAGGCTTTGCCTACAAGGAGATCGCGGACATCATGGGGACACCCATCGGTACGGTGATGTCCCGGCTGCACCGGGGACGCCGTCAACTGCGCGGCATGCTGGAGGACTACGCCCGCGAGCGCGGCCTGGTCCCGGCCGGTGCCGGAGAGTCGAACGAAGCGAAAGGCTCGGGGTCATGAGCTGCGGAGAGCCGCACGAGACGGATTGCAGCGAAATCCTCGATCATCTCTACGAGTTTCTGGACCGGGAGATGCCGGACTCGGACTGCGCGAAGTTCGAGCACCACTTCGAGGAGTGCTCGCCCTGCCTGGAGAAGTACGGCCTGGAGCAGGCCGTCAAGAAGCTGGTCAAGCGCTGCTGCGGGCATGACGACGTGCCGGGCGACCTGAGGTCCAAGGTCATGGGGCGGATCGACCTGATCCGTTCCGGCCAGGCCGTCCCCGAACACGATGTGACGGCCACTCCGCAGGAGTCCTGAGACCGGAGCCCGGGCGGGGCCCGGCGCCCGCCTCCGGGCGGTGCGGACCGCCACCGCCGCTCCGCCCAAGCCATCCTATTTTTCACCCGAACGCGCTAAGTCGCGTGTAATCACCCACGTTCACCCTTGTGGCCGCCTAGGCTCCGGAGCCCGACAGGCATGCCCGGGGGTGGCTCCATGAAGGCGGTACCGGCACCGGCCCGTGTGTACGTGGCCTGTGCCGTGCTCGCGGCCCTGTTCTGCCTGCACCGCCTCCCCGAACTGCACGCCCCCTGGTGGGCCGTCGCCCTGCTCGCCGCCCTGTACGCGGGCTGCGAGCACATCGCCCGCTCCCGCTTTGCAGGAACCTTCCCTCCGGTGCTGCTCGCCGGGGCCTTCCTGCTGCCGCCGCCCGCCGCGGCGCTCGTCGCGGTGCCGGGCGCCCTGCTGTCCGCCGCCACCGAGCAACCCGTGGCGCTGCGGCGCATCTGGCGGGCCGCACAGCTCGTCGTCGCGGTGTGGGCCGCCGCCCGGGTGCACTGGTGGCTCGGCGGGCGCGACGCCGTCGTGGCCTGCGACTTCCGCTACGCGCTCCTCCCGGCCGGCGCAGCCGTGCTGGTGTTCTGCCTGGTGCTGACCGCCCTGGACGGCGGCATCCTCGCCCTCGCCGAACGGGTCCCGCCGCGCCGCGCCTGGCGCGGACTGTTCACCCGGTCGCTGGCCCCCGTCGCGGTGCACGGCCTCGTCGGACTGATGATGGCCGTGCTGTGGCGCAGCCCGTACGGACCGGTCGCCGCGCTGCTGGTGATACTGCCGATGGGCGTGTCCTGGTGGGCCTTCGCGCAGTACCACCGCGAGCGCGCCGCGCACCGGGCCACCATCCGCGCCCTCGTGCAGGCCGTCGACATCAAGGACGGCTACACCCGGGGCCACGGCGAACGCGTCGGACAGGCCTCCCTGCTGATCGCGCGCGAGCTCGGCCTCGACGACGACCGCGTCGAGGTCCTGCGGTTCGCCGGCATCCTGCACGACATCGGCAAGCTCGGCGTCCCCACCCGGCTGCTGCGCAAGGACGGCCCCCTCACCCCCGAGGAGCGGCGCGTCATCGAACTGCACCCGGAGTACGGGCACGAGATCGTCCGCGGCATCGGCTTCCTCGGCGAGGCCCGCGCCGCGGTACTGCACCACCACGAGCGGCTGGACGGCACCGGCTACCCCTACGGCCTCGCCGGCACCCAGATCCCCGAGTCGGCGCGGGTCGTCGCCGTCGCCGACGCCTTCGACGCCATGACCTCCACCCGCTCCTACAGCCGGGCCCGGCCCGTCCCGGCCGCCCTCGACGAACTCCGGCGGTGCGCGGGCACCCACTTCGACCCGAGGATGGTCGCCGCCCTCGTCCGCGTCGTCACCCGGGACGGCTGGCGGCCCGCGGTCACGGCCGACGACAGCGGGCCCCCGCCGCCCCGGCCCCGTGCCCCCAGCCGGCCCGGAGCGCACCGGTGACACGGCGGCGGGCCCGGCACGCCCGCCCGCCCGGCCGTCCGTGGGGCCCCGGAAGACCGGTGCCGGGGCCCCGGCGGGCCCCGGGCGGACCGCTCCCGCGCGGCCGCCGTCGGCCCCTGCTCGCCGTGGCGGTGCACACCGGCGCCGCACTGCTCGCCGCCGGGAGCCTCGCCGTCACCCTCGCGGACGGCCTGCGGGACCGGCCGGTCGCCGCCGCCTTCGGCCTGCTCGTCGCCGTCGGCGAACTGACCCGCTGGACCGGGGCGGCCCGTGTCCGGGAACCCGCCCCGCTCGCCACCGCCGGGGCCCTCGCCTACGCCCTGCTCGGGGACACGGCCACCGGCCACACCCGGCACGGCCTCGCGCAGGCCGTCACCGTCGTCCTCGTCGCCTCCCTCCTCGGCAGCGTGCCGCACACCGCGCGCGGCCGGGGCCCCACCAGCGACCAGCTCGCCCGCCGCGTCCTCGGCACCGGCTTCGCCGCCGCCTGCTTCCAGCCCCTCTACCACCGGGGCACCTTCGACCACTGGGGCGGCCCCGCCCACGCCCTGCTGCTGATCGCCCTGGTCGCACTGACCGCCGTGTTCGACGCGGTCCTCGCCGCCGCGCTGGCGCACGCCCGCACCCGGTGGCCGTTCGCGCCGCTGCTGCGCGACGAGCTGCGGTGCATGCCCGGCACCGGGAGCGCGGTGTGCGCCACCGGTGCCGTGATGGCGCTCGCGGTGGCCGTCGTCGGACTGTGGGCGCTCCCCGTGTTCTCCGTGCCGCTGGTGCTGACCCAGCTCTCCTACCGGCGGTACGCCGCCGTCCGCGACACCTACCGGCAGACCATCGCCTCCCTCGCCCGCGCCACCGAGATCGCCGGGTGCACCCCCGCCGGGCACGCCCGGCGCGTCGCCGCGCTCGGCCTCGCCGTCGGCCGGGACCTCGGCATGACCGAACCCGGGCTGACCGTGCTGGAGTACGCGGCGCTGATGCACGACATCGGCCAGCTCAGCCTCGTCGACCCGGTGCCGTCCGGAGCCACCGCCGGGCTGCCCGCCGCCGACCAGCGGCGCATCGCCCTGCTCGGCGGGGCCGTCGTACGGCAGACCGGCGTCGACCCGGCGGTCGCCGTGGTCGTGGAGCGCCAGGCCGACCCCTGCCGGGAACAGCCGCTTGCCGCCCGGATCGTCCGCGTGGTGAACGCCTACGAGGAGAAGGCCCGCGGCGCCGGTCCCGGCGCCGCGCTCGCCGCGCTGGAGGAGCTGCGGATGGCCGCTGCCGGGGAGTACTCCCCCGAGGTGGTGGCCGCTCTGGCGCGGGTGCTGTCGCGGGAGGCGGGCACGGTGGCCGGGCACCGCGGCTGACGGCGCGGGCACTGCGGCCGGGGGT
>DASTDN010000484.1:0-5237 GCA_035710365.1 Streptomyces sp.
GAGTTCATGAAGTCGTTGATGGTCGGCGCCATGCCCGTGGAGGCGAGGAAGAAGCCGAAGAGCACGGCGACCGTGGCCGGTCCCGGCTTGATGGAGCCCCCTCTGATGAGCACCACCAGGATGATCGCCAACAGCAGCACCACTGACAGTGAAATCGCCACAATGACCACGCCCTCGATCGTCCGCTTCCCCGGCCCGGGGGTGTGCCGTGGCCACCCCCGTCACCCCATCGTGCCACCAACCGTGCCGCCCCATGCGGCCCGTGACGCAACGTCCGTCCCGACCCGCCCGGTTCGACGGCACCGCTCCGGGTCCCCGGGGAGTCGCCGGGAGCTCGCGCGGGGTGTGATCCACGGCAATTCGACGGCCCGCCCGCACAGGAATTCAGCCAGATCGTTTCGGGCTCCACACATCGCCTCCGCAGGCAATTCGAATTGCCGTCAGGGTCACGGCGTCGGCTGGGGCGTGACTCCCACAAGGGGGACGGAGGGGGACATTTCGCCATAGTCGCCTGCTGGTCTTATGCCCCGCTTAGGGCGGATGAAGTGGGATAAGGGGGGCGCACGCGCGCGGTGCATTGGAGCGGCCGATGTGCTCGCCGTCACGTCTTCGGCAGGTCAACTCCCGTGAAATCCGGGGTATGCGCAGCGATAAACCAGGAATGACGTCCAGGGTTTTACGAATACCCTGGCGCGACGCTAAGGTGCCTCAGATGTTTCCCGCTGCCTCGTCCCCCGCAAGCGCAGCGAGGTCCCGGATCGAATCCACGAGTTCCTGGTGGGAGGGTCCGTGACGAACTCGCTGCGACCGTACGGCAATCGCAGGACGCCGCTTCCTCCGGCACAGCCGCCGGAGAAGGAGACGGTCGATCCCCGCCCGCCGCAGAAGAAGCCCCGCAGCGCCCGGCAGAGCCCGGGTGCCACGCAGAGCAAGCAGCGTGACGCGTTCTTCGACAACGCGAAATACCTGGCGATCGTGCTGGTGGCCATGGGCCACGCCTGGGAGCCCCTGAAGGGCGACAGCCGGATCGTCGAGTCGGCCTACATGGTCGTGTACTCGTTCCACATGCCGGCGTTCATCATCATCTCCGGCTTCTTCTCCCGCAGTTTCGACATGCGGCCCAGCCGGGTGAAGAGGCTGATCACGGGCGTCGCGGTGCCGTACATCATCTTCGAGACGGCCTACCCCGTCTTCAAGAGGTTCGTCAACGACAATCCCGACCAGAAGATCAGTCTGCTGGACCCCTGGTACCTGACGTGGTTCCTGGTCGCGCTGTTCCTGTGGCGGGTGACGACGCCGATCTGGAAGACCGTCCGCCATCCGCTGCCGCTCGCGCTCGCCATCGCCATGATGGCGTCGATGTCGCCGGAGATCGGCGACGACCTGGACCTCCAGCGGGTGCTGCAGTTCCTGCCCTACTTCGTGCTCGGTCTGTGCATGAAGTCCGAGCACTTCCAGATGGTGCGCCGCAACTCGGTGCGGATCGCGGCCGTGCCGGTGTTCGCGCTCGCCCTCGGTTTCGCCTGGTGGGCCGAGCCCCGCATGGCCACCACCTGGTTCTACCACCGCGACTCCGCGCAGGAGCTGCTCGCGCCCTGGTGGTCCGGGCCGGTCATGACGCTCGCGATGTTCGGCTGCTCGCTGGTGCTGACCGCCTGCTTCTTCGCCTGGGTGCCGCGCCGCCACATGTGGTTCACGGCACTGGGCGCGGGCACGCTGTACGGCTACCTGCTGCACGGCTTCCTGGTGAAGGCCGGTGACTTCCGCGGCTGGTACGACCACGACTGGCTGCACCGGCCGCTCGGCGAGATCTTCGTGACCGTCCTCGCCGCGACCGTCGTCACACTGCTGTGCACCAAGCCCGTGCAGCGGGTCTTCCGGTTCGCGATGGAGCCGAAGATGGCGTGGGCGTTCAAGCGGGAGAACACCGAAGTGGCCCGTGAGTCCGCGAAGGCCGGGAAGGCCGGGAGCCTGACCGGGGAACGGGAGAAGGCCGGGGTCTAGCCCCCCGCCGGGGAACCGGACGACTCACCCAGACCGAGGAGTGCGCGCATCCGCGTGTACTTCTCGGTCAGTCGTGTACGGGTCGCTCCGTCCAGCGCGGCGAGGCGGACCGGGTCCGCGTTGTGCGCCAGGTCCGCCTCCTTCACCAGCAGGGCGCCCGGCGTGGCGAGGATGCGGGCGGCGTACGCCTCGGGCGGCTCGCCGGGCCGCTTGGTGACCGCCCGCACGATGTCCTTCGTACGGCGGCTCAGCCGGGCCCCGTCCAGCCACTGTTCGGAGAGCCTGCCGTCCTCGACGGCGTCGTGCAGCCATGCCGCGGCGATCTGGTCGGCGTCGCCGCCCCGGGCGCGTACTCCTTCGGCGACGGCCTTCAGGTGCTCGGCGTAGGGGCGGCCCGCCTTGTCGGTCTGGCCCTCGTGGGCGGCGCGGGCGGCGGCCTCCGCGTCGGCCGGGGTCATCGCCCCGTGCCGCCCTTGAGGTGCCGGGTCAGGCGCTCGAAGTCCTTCCAGCCCGACAGGTCGGACGGGTCGCCGGGCAGCGGGTAGTACAGCGCGGGCCGGGTCTTCGGGCCGAGTTCGCGGGGGCGCTCGGCGAGGGGGGTGCGGCGGGCCCGGTCGCCGGGCATGGCGCGGACCTCCTCCGCGCCCAGGACGAACGCGTACGGCACGCCCGGGCCCTCGAAGCGGGGCGGCACCGACAGGTCGCGGCGGGCGCGGCGGATCTGCACCAGCATGGACTGCAGGTCGTGGCGGACGGCCAGGGCCTCGGCGGCGGCCGGGACCGCCTCGTGCGGGACGTCCTCCCCCGGGCCGTAGCCGAACGCCATCGTGACGTCCTCCTCGACGCCGCCCTTGGTGCGGGAGATGCGGACCGTGGCGAGGCCGGGGCGTCCGGGGCCCCCGACGACGACCAGCCAGGTCGGCTCGGGCGTCCGCTCGTACGCCACGTCGGTCAGGCTCCGCAGCGACCAGGACAGGTTGGCGGGCTCCTCGGTGCCCCAGCCGGCGGGCGGCTCGCCGGTGATCTCCCGCCAGACGGCCTCCACGGCGCCGCCGAGGACGAGGCGGTCGTCGGCGGGGTGGACGGTGCGGAAGGAGATCGCGAGCTGGCGTTCGCCGGTGTCGCCCTCCGCGAGGGGGCCGTCCTTGAAGGCGGCGGCGACCGGGGTGCGGGGGTCCTCACGGGTGGCGTCCGGGGACCCGACGGTGACGAAGAGGCCGTTGTCCCAGGTCAGGACGGCGCCGGAGAGGCCGTCGTAGTAGCCGTCCCGCTCGTCCTGGACGACCCAGCGGGAGGGCCAGCCGGGGAGGCTGTTGCGGACTGCCGGGGAGAGGCGGGTGCCGGCCGGGGTGACGATCTGCAGGCCGAGTCCGGCGTTCGCCGCGGCGCGGAAGGCGTCCTGGAGCCAGGCCGTCATCGCGACGACGGGGCGGTCCTGGATGACGACGGCGACCTTGTCGGTGAGGACGTCCACGGCGGGCTGGGCGGCGGCCGGCACCGGCGCCGCGCTCACCCCGTCGGTCGTGACGACGGCCAGTGAGCGCGCCGCCTCCGGGGGCCAGGCGGTGCCGCCGACCAGCGTGGTCAGGCGCGCGGCGAAGGTCCCGGCGAGGGCCTCGGCCTCGGCGACGCCGGTGGTGGCGCGGGCCTCGGTCCACCAGTACGGCACCTCGGGCTCGCGCGCGCCGAGCAGCCGGGCCGCCTCGCCCGGGACCTGCACCAGCAGGGGCGCCTCCACGGAGACCAGCGGGCGGCCCTGCTCGTCGTGCAGCCGTACCACGGCACCGTCGCCCTCCGCGCCCACCAGCCGGTCGGGGCCGCCGGACAGCAGGCCCGCGAGGACGCTCAGCGGGTCCGGCATCTTCTTCGTGAGGGCGATGACGTCCTTCGTCATGGGTGGTTCACCTGGTCCCCGAGTAGACGGTCTGGATCAGCCGGTTGGGCTCGCCCCTGCGGATCAGCACGCCCCGGCCGGGCGGCTGCGCTCCCGCGTACACGCCGGGGAAGAGCTGGCCCTCGCTGCGGTCGCCGGACATGACGAGCGCCGCGGAGCCGGACTCGCGCAGGCTCTGCAGCAGCGGCTCGTACAGGCCCCGGGAGGCGCCCGCGACGCGGCGCGTCAGGACGAAGTGCAGGCCGATGTCGACGGCGGAGGGGATGTACGGCACGAACGGCGCGAGCGGCTGCTGCCCGGCCGTGGTGAGGACGTCGTAGTCGTCGACGAGGATCACGATGCGCGGGCCGGAGAAGGTGCCCGGCTCCAGGTCCTCGCTGTCGGTGCCCTCGTCGGGCAGCCGCTTCTCCAGCTCGCTCGCGATGCCCGCGGCGAGGCCCGCGCACAGCTTGGAGTTGTAGGCGTAGCCGCCCCGGTACTCCTCCGGGATCGCGCCGCGCAGGCCGCGGCGCGGGTCGAAGACGCCGAAGACGATCTCGTTGTCGCCGTAGCGCTCGATGAGGCCCTGGGTGATCACCTTCAGCAGGTTGGTCTTGCCGCACTCGCTGTCGCCCATGATCATCAGGTGCTGGTCGTGGGCGAACAGGTCGAGCAGGACCGGGGCGAGCTGGGTCTGGTCCAGGCCGACGGGGACGCGGCGCGGCTCGGCGGACGGGCCGGGCAGGGCGTGCGGCTCCAGGAGGTGCGGCAGGACCCGGACGGGCTGGGCGACGTCGCCGGTCCAGGTGGCGCGGACGCTGCGGGCGGTGCGCTCCAGGACGGCGCCGAGGTCGGACGTGTCGGGCAGGGAGTCCGTGCGGGGCAGCGCGACCTGCACGAACATTTTGCCGTCGGTGAGGACGCGGCCCTTCTCCTCGGGCGAGAGGGTCTGGGCGAGCTTGCGGTCGACGCTGGACTCGCTGGGGTCGTTCAGCCGCAGCTCGACGCGGGTGCCGAACTGGGACTGGGTCGCGATGCGCACGTCGTTCCAGCGCAGCATGCCCGCGACGACGTGGATGCCGTAGCCGCTGCCGCGCTTGAGGATGTCGACGACGGCGTCGTCCAGTTCCTCGAAGTCGTCGCGCAGGGCGCCGAAGCCGTCGATGAGCAGCACGATCTCCGTGGAGGCCAGCTCGGCGACCCGGCCAGCGGCGCGCAGGGTGCGCAGTTGCTCCAGGGAGTCGATGGTGTGGATGCGGAACAGTTCCTCGCGCTGGTCGAGCATGCCGCGTACGGAGTCGATGGTGCGGGCGGCGCGCTCGCGGTCGGCGCGGCCGGCGACGCCGCCGACGTGCGGCAG
>DASTDN010000485.1:0-6536 GCA_035710365.1 Streptomyces sp.
AGGGCTCGTACGTCTTGGGATGCTGGAGGGTTTGTGCGTTTGTGGGTTTCGGACGGCTCGTAGCTTCTGTCGGTGCCGGAGGGCTCGTACGGCCTGGGAGGCCGGACGGCTCGTCCGGCTCCGCGTGCCAGGGCGCTCCAGGACGGTGAACGCCGGGCGCCGTCGGACGGACCGCCGCAGACCGCGCCTACGGCATGGCCCACTTCGGCTCGCCGCACTCGTCCGCCACCCGCCGCACATTCGCCCGCCACCCGGCGCGACCACGAAGACCCGGTAGGGCAACCGAACGTCAGGTCGCTACACCCTCGTCCACCTCGACGACCGCACCGGCCGCGCCCTGCCCCGGCGAGGACGGCACCCAGGGCGCCGCGCGACGGTGATGTCCGGGTGGCTGTCGGGTGCCGTGGGGAGAACTCCTGCGGCTGCTCCGGCGTCGGCTGCGGCGATGGACATGGCGATGGCGATGGCGATGGCGAGGCGGCGGGCGTCCGGGACGGCCGCACCCGTGCCCGGTCCCGGCCGCGGACTTGGGCACGCCCGAAACCGGCTCGACGCACACCGGGTCCTGTACGGCATGGCCGCCCAGGAGGACGTGAACGTCCGTGCAGACGGCTTCCAGGGTTCCGCCGAGTTCATGAACGAGGGTGCACCGTCCGCCGCCGAACGGTTGAGGCATGCGGCGGAAGCCCGGTGACGGCACGTCCAACGGACCGTCTACCTGTCGACCTCCCCATGTCCTCCTTTCCCGTGGCCTCCTTGCTGGGTGACAACGGCCCCGGGGGGCATGGCGGGCTGTGGTGTGACCGCCGTGCCCCCGGGCCCCGGGCCCCCGGCCCCCGGGCGCCGTGGACCGGGAACGCCGCGCACGGCGGCACGGCGCTGCCTCCTCCCGATCCCCGCCAGACGGGCCGGGCCGCTCGGGCCCGGCCCGTCGGATCAGCCCTGTCTCGACGTGATGTTGACCATCCACGGCGCGCCGAAGCGGTCGACGCACATGCCGAACACATCGCCCCACATCTGCTTCTCCAGCGGAACGGCCACCGTGCCGCCGTCGGAGAGCTTCTCCCAGTAGCCGCGCAGTTCGGTCTCGTCGTCGCCGCTGAGGCTGACGGAGAAGTTGTTGCCCGGGGTGTGGTCCATTCCCGGCGGGACGTCGGAGGCCATCAGGGTGAAGCCGGTGGGGGTTTCCAGCAGGGCGTGCATGACCTTGTCGGCGTTCGGCGCGTCCGCCTGGCCGAATTCGCCGAAGGTGTGGAGGGAGAGCGTGCCGCCGAAGACGCCCTTGTAGAACTCCATCGCCCCGCGGGCGTCGCCGTCGAAGCTGAGGTACGGGTTGAGGCGCGAGGCCATGGAACCTCCTGAAATCGGACACGGACCAGTATTCGGGAACCGTAACGCGAGGCACTGACAACGGCGCGCGGCGTGGGCCGCGCGGGCGGTCCGGCCCTCCCCACCCCCACGAGCAGCCCGGGGCAGGGGGGAGCGGGGCGCGGGTGCACACGCGGTCCGGTGGGGTACTCGGCGCCGCGTCAGGCGACGTCCTGTGGCGGAGGAGGAACCCGTGGGTGATGCACGTATCGACGATCCGTGGGGCGAACGCACCCCCTACGACCCCGGCGCGGACTGGCCGTCCCGCACCGACACGCATCTCGCGTCCGGCGTCACCGAGGCCGACGTGGAACGCTGGGTGCCGTCGGCCTCACTGCTGCACTCCAACGGTGACGCCATGGACATCGCCGTGCGCGGTGGCCGCATCGTCGGCGTGCGGGGCCGGGCCGCCGACCGCGTGAACCGGGGCCGGCTCGGCCCGAAGGACCTCTACGGCTGGCAGGCCAACCATTCCCCGGACCGCCTGACCAGGCCGCTCGTGCGGGAGGGCGGGCGGCTCGTGGAGTGCGACTGGGACACGGCCATGAACCGGGTCGTGGACCGCACCCGGGGGCTGCTGGACGAACGGGGCCCCGGCTCGATCGGTTTCTACACCACGGGCCAGTTGTTCCTGGAGGAGTACTACACCCTCGCCGTCCTCGCCCGCGCGGGCATCGGCACGAACCACCTGGACGGCAACACCCGCTTGTGCACGGCGACCGCGGCGGAGGCGCTGAAGCAGACCTTCGGATCGGACGGACAGCCCGGTTCCTACACGGACATCGACCACGCCGACACCCTCGCCCTGTTCGGGCACAACATGGCCGAGACCCAGACCGTGCTGTGGATGCGGGTCCTGGACCGCCTCGCCGGCGACGACCCGCCCGCGCTGCTCTGCGTGGATCCCCGCCACACGCGCGTGGCGCAACGCGCCGACGTCCATCTCGCCCCGCGCGCGGGCACGAACGCGGCCCTCCTCAACGCGCTGCTGCACGAGATCATCCGCACCGGCCGCGTCGACCGCGGCTACATCGACGCGCACACGGTCGGCTTCGACGCACTCGCCGCGGCCGTCGAGCCGTGCACCCCGCGGTGGGCCGCGGGCATCTGCGACGTGCCGGCCGCACAGATCGAGCGGGCGGCCGACCTGCTCGGCGGCGCGCGACGGCTGCTGTCGACCGTCCTGCAGGGCGTCTACCAGTCGCACCAGGCCACCGCCGCCGCCGTCCAGGTCAACAACCTGCACCTGATCCGCGGCATGCTGGGCCGTCCCGGCTGCGGCCTGCTCCAGATGAACGGCCAGCCCAGCGCGCAGAACACCCGCGAATGCGGCGCCAACGGAGATCTGCCGGGCTTCCGCAACTGGCAGAACGACGCGCACGTCGCCGACCTCGCCGCCGTGTGGAACGTCGACCCCGGGACCGTCCCGCACCACGGGCCGCCCACGCACGCGATGCAGATGTTCCGCTACGCCGAGCAGGGTTCGATCCGCATGCTGTGGATCACCGGCACCAACCCGGCCGTGTCCCTGCCCGAACTGCGCCGCATCCGCTCGATCCTCGCACAGGAACGGCTGTTCGTGGTCGTCCAGGACCTGTTCCTCACGGAGACCGCCCACCTCGCCGACGTGGTGCTGCCCGCCGCCACCTGGGGCGAGAAGACCGGCACCCTCACCAACACTGACCGCACCGTGCACCTCTCGGAGAAGGCCGTCGAACCGCCCGGCGAGGCCCGCCCCGACCTCGACATCTTCCTGGACTACGCGGCCCGCATGGACTTCCGCGACAAGGACGGCGGTCCGCTCATCCCCTGGGACGACCCCGAGTCGGCGTTCCGCGCGTGGCAGCGGTGCAGCGCCGGACGCCCCTGCGACTACACCGGGCTGAGCTACGAACGGCTGCGCGAGGCGGGCGGCATCCAGTGGCCCTGCACCGAGGACGCCCCCGGCGGCACCGAGCGTCTCTACACGGACGGCATCGCCTTCGCCCACCCCGACGTCTGCGAGACCTACGGCAAGGACCCGGTCACCGGAGCGTCCGCCGACGAAGCCGAGTACCGCGCCCTCAACCCAGTCGGGAAGGCGGTCCTCAGGGCGGCGGAGTATGTCCCGCTCCACGAGGACACCAGCGACGCGTACCCCCTCCAGATGATCACCGGCCGGACGGTGGACCACGTCCACACCCGCACCAAGACCGGCCGCGCCCCCGAACTGAACGCCGCCGCCCCCGACGTGTGGGCCGAGATGTCCCCCGCGGAGGCCGCCCGGCAGGGCCTCGCCGACGGTGACCTGGTGCGGGTGAGCACCCCGCGCGGAGCGGTACGCGCCCGGCTGAGGCTCACCGCCATCCGGGACGGCATGGTCTTCCTGCCCTTCCACTACGGCTACTGGGACACCCCCGAGGGCAGCGGCCCGCCCGAGCAGGGCGACGGCCGTGCTGCCAACGAGGGCACCGTCACCGACTGGGACCCGCTGTCCAAGCAGCCCCTGTTCAAGACCTGTGCGGCCCGCGTCACCCTCGTCTCCCGCCGGGCCGCGGAGGCGGACGGGGAGGCCGGCCGGGGTGCCGGCCGGGAGACCGGGAACGGCACGCGCGGGCGGGCCGTCGCGTCCGGCACGCACCGCACGAGTGAGGGGAGCGTGGCATGACCGGCGTCGGTCTCACCCTGCGCGCCCTGCACGATGGCGAACGCGCCCTGGAACGCGCCTTCCTGACCGCGGCCGAGCGGCATCGCGCCGACCACGAAATCCATCATGTACTGACCGACATCGCCCGCTGGTCCCGCGAGCACAGCACCCGGCTGGCCGAGACGGGCCGTGCCCACGGCCTCGACCTCACCGGCGCGCACGACGACGCGACGCCCGGTGTCCTCGGCGCGCTGCGGGAGAAGGCGGCCTCGGCGTTCGGCCGCCGCCCGGAGGCGGGCCTGCTGCTCCTGCGCGATCTGACGGACCTGCACCTGGCGGCCGCGCGCAACTCCCTGCTCTGGGAGATGCTCGCCCAGGCCGCGCAGGCCACCCGTGACGACCGCCTCCTCGGCCTGGCCGCGGCCTGCCATCCACAGACCCTCCGGCAGATGCGCTGGACCAACACCATGGTCAAGGAACTGTCGCCCCAGCTTCTGACCAGCGTGTAACTCTCCCTCGGCTCCTGTCCCGGTCCCTGTTTCTGCCTCTGCCTCTGCCGTTGTCCCTGTCCCTGTTCTTGTCGTCGTCGCCGTCGACCGGCCATCTCACGGTTCCAGATGATTGGACTGTTCGTCCAGAGATTGGACGTGTAGTCTAGTGGCGAGTGGATGAGAGACGGGGGCGGGCATGGGTGGGAAACGAGCACTGGACGGGGAGCGGGACGCGATCCTCGGCGCGCTGCGGCCGGTCGTCGACGGACTCGCGGTGACCTTCGGCCCCGTCTGCGAGGTCGTGCTGCACGACTACCGGCACCCGGAGCGGTCCGTCGTCGCCGTCGCCGGATCGGTCACCGGGCGGGCCGCGGGCGGCTCGATGAGTGAGATCGGCATGCGGGTCCTGGCGCGCGGCCACGACGCCCGCGACGACCTGAACTACCTGACCCGCACACGGGACGGCACCCCGGTGAAGTCGTCCACGATGCTGCTGCGGGACTCGACGGACACCGTGTTCGGCGCCCTGTGCGTGAACCTGGACATCGGTGCGGTGGCCCGCGCGCACGAACTGCTCGGCGCACTCGCGGGCGTCGCCGCCGCCCCGGCCGAAGCGCCCGTCACCACCTTCGGCAACGACATCGACGCCGTGGTCAACGCCGTCGTGGACACCCACCGGACCCGCGAGGACAAAAGCTGGGCCGAACTCGACCGCACCGGGCGCCTGGAGCTGTTCCGCGCTCTGGACGCGAGCGGGGTCTTCGCCGTACGCCGCTCGGTCGAGCAGGTCGCGACCCGGCTCGGCATCTCCCGCGCCTCCGCGTACAACTACCTGTCCCGGGCGCGTGCATCCCAGCAGCAGGAGTACGAGGGGAACGACACCCCCGATGCTCCTGACGCCCCCGGCATCTCCGACACCCACGCCACCACCCACCCCGAGTCCGCCGGAGGCCCCGCGTGACGACCACCACCCCGCCCGTCACCCTGGACGACGTCCGGGACGCCGCCGCACGGCTCAAGGGCGTCGCGCACCGCACCCCCGTCGTGCGGTCCCGCACCCTGGACGCCCTCGTGGGCGCCGAGGTCCACCTGAAGTGTGAGAACTTCCAGCGGGTGGGCGCGTTCAAGTTCCGCGGCGCCTACCACGCGGCGTCCCGGCTCACTCCGGAGCAACTCGCCCGGGGCATCGCCGCGTACTCGTCCGGCAACCACGCCCAGGCCGTCGCCCTCGCCGCCCGCGAACTCGGCAGCAGCGCCGTCATCGTCATGCCCGAGGACGCCCCGCCCTCCAAGCGGGAAGCCACCGCCGGATACGGCGCCGAGATCATCACCTACGACCGCTACACCGGCGACCGCGTCGCCCTCGCGGAGGCCCTCGCCGCCGAACGCGGCCTCAGCCTCATCCCGCCCTACGAACACCCCGACGTCATGGCCGGCCAGGGCACCGCCGCGCTCGAACTCCTCGAGCAGACAGGGGAACTGGACGCCCTGCTCGTGCCGGTCGGAGGCGGGGGCCTGATCGCCGGAAGCGCCACCGCCGCGAAGGGACTCCACGCAGGGATCCGGGTGATCGGTGTCGAGCCGGAGGCCGGCGACGACACCAAGCGCTCCCTGGAGGCGGGGCACCGCGTCAGCATTCCCGTCCCGCGCACGATCGCCGACGGGCAGGCCCTGCACACTCCGGGCGAGCTGACGTTCTCCGTCAACAGACGTCTCGTGGACGCGGTCGCGCTCGTCACGGACGACGAGATCCGCGCGGCCATGCGCTTCGCGTTCGAACGGCTGAAGATCGTTCTGGAGCCGAGCGGCGCCTCCCCGCTGGCAGCGCTCCTCAGCGGCCGCGCGGGCCCGCTGCGGGGCCGTGTCGGCCTGATCCTCTCCGGCGGCAACATCGACACGGAACGCTTCGCCCGACTCTGCGGAGCCGACACCGGCTTGTGACGGGGGAGAGGCGGGCTCTCGGACGGGGACGGGACGGCGATGGCGACGGAAGGGGGGCGGCGTCGGCGTTGCGGTTGCGGTTGCGGTTGTGGTGCCGGTCGGGGCGGCGG
>DASTDN010000486.1:0-2422 GCA_035710365.1 Streptomyces sp.
CCCCACGCGCGCCGCCCCGCCCTCCGCGAGGTCGACGGCAATCTCGGTGCCGGTGTTCCCGGCGCCGACGACGAGCACGTCCCGTCCGGCGTAGGGCCCGGCGTCGCGGTACGCGCTCGCGTGCAGGAACTCACCCGTATAGGTGTCGCGTCCCGGCCAGGACGGGACGCGCGGCGTGTGGTTGTGTCCCGTCGCCACGACCACCGCGGCCCCGGTCAGCTCCCGGCCGCCGGAGGCGCGCAGCAGCCAGCCGGTGCCGTCCGGCGCGCGCTCCACGCGGGACACCTCGACCCCGGTGACGATCTCCAGCCGGTGGTGCTCGGCGTACTTCTCCAGGTAGCGCACCACGTCGTCCCGGGACACCCAGCGCCCGAAGCGGCGCGGCATCGCCAGGCCCGGCAGTGCCGACATGCGGCGCGTGGTGTGCAGGTGCAGCCGGTCGTAGTGCCGCCGCCAGGACGCCCCGACCCGGTCCGACTTCTCCAGCACGACGGCCCGGATCCCCCGGGCCCGCAGGGCGTACGCCGCGGCCAGCCCGCCGGGCCCGGCACCGACGACGTAGACGGGGTGGGCGGGGTCCGCCGCGCGCGGCGGCGTGGAGCGGGGGGACGCGGTGGAGTCGGCCATGGCGGGAGTATCCACCACGGGGGGAACTCCTGTGCGAGGGCCCTGGCCGGGCGGGGGCGGGTGTGCGGGGTGCCGGATGCTCGCCCCGCTCGGCCGTCGGCGCGCGCGGGCTCGGGCGCGGGGCGCCGCTAGGCGCTGATCCGGACGCCGTGGATCACGGCGGGCCCGACGTCCACACCCAGCGTGGCCAGGGCGGCGGCCAGCCGGCGCTCCCGGGTGACCTGTTCGTACTCGGCCAGCTCCACGAGTGCCTGGACGGCCCGCTCGTGGGCGACGAAGTACGGGCGGATCAGGCGGACTTCCTCGCCGGTCAGGGGGTCCGGGTCGGCGTTGTACGCGGCGTACGGGCTGCGGGGGAGCGGGGGTGCGGTGGGTGCCGTGGGCGTCGCGGGGGCCGCCGGTGCGGGCTCGTGCGTACCGGGTGCGCGCCGGTGCCTGCCCCTGGCGGGCAGGACGACGGTGAGGAAAGTACGTACGCATGCCGCGAAGGCATGCGCGATAAGGTTGCGCATGTCGACTCCTTGCTCAGTCGGCCACGCCCCGGGGGTGTTCCCGCACCCGCCGGGGTCATTGTTTTGTTTCTGTGATGGAACGGTAGCACTCCGTGATGGCGGGTGAGGAGTGAATGCCCGGCTTGCGTGATCGTGGCCGCTCGGTCGGCTGGAAGAGGTCCCAGGACACCGAGCAGGGGAGTCGCTTGGGCGGCCGACGGCCATGGTGATCCGCAGACGGCGATCGACGACGAGGACGGGGCAACGGCGCCCGCGCGGGCCGCGTCCGGGGGTGGCCGTCGAACTGACGCCGCGCGCCCGCGAGTACCCGGTCCCACGGAACGCGCCGTGTGTTCCTGCGTCGGTGAACGGGACGGCGTGAGGGTCAACCGCGGGTGGGAGTCATCGGCTTGTGCGACGTACACGCCGTCATGACCGGGCGCGGTCGCTCTCGCCCAGGGCCGTGCGCAGCCAGTCGAGGGAGGTCTGAGCCAGCAGTTGGTCGGCCAGTCGCTGCCCGGATTCCGTGACGATCCGAGCTCGGCTGTTGTCGATCCAGCGCTGGGCCGCCTGGTATCCCTGGGCCTTGTACTCCAGGCCCTGCACCATGCACTCCAGTTTGTCCGCGTCGCGTGCGCAGACGGCCTCGGGCGTCTCGTTCGCCTCGTACTCGGCGACCACGGCACGGACGGCGTCCCGCAGAACCTCGGGCATGCCGGCCGTCTGATCGGCGGTGACCGCCTCGGGGTCGCCCGGAGCCGCGTACCGCTTGCCCAGGTGGTTGACGTCTCCGGTGCGCGTCTCCTGCGAGTCGTGCCAGACCGCGAGATGGGCGGCGCGCGAGGCGTCGGCGCCCTCAAGGGTGGCGATGACCGAGGCGATGAGGGACGTACGCCACGAGTGCTCGGCGACGCTTTCGGGATCCCGGACACCCGCCATCCACCAGCCCGTCCGCCGGGCCGACTTGAGTGTGCCCGCCTCCCACAGGAAGTGGGCCACGTCCGCCAGGTCCTGATCACCCACTGGAGTCCCCTTTCACGCCTCGGCAAGGCGGATCGCGTACCGGATGCCCTCCAGCTTCCGCCGAGCCTGCGGCGAAAGCTGGGAATCATCCAACATCACCGGCAGGCGTCCGCACAGGGCCTGCCGGGCGGCCGACGGCGCGCGCAACAGGTTCGGGCGGGCGGCGAGCAGAGCCCACAACGTGTGGACGTTGAGGTCGAAGAAGCCGTGCTGCGGCGTCAGCCCCCGGATCAGGTGGGCCATCAGACGGTGGCCGTTCCAGGGGCCGGGCCCCGCCTCGC
>DASTDN010000487.1:0-5165 GCA_035710365.1 Streptomyces sp.
GACCTGTCGGTGGCGGACAACGTGGAGCTGCCCGCGCTGCTCGCGGGTGTCCCGCCGAAGAAGGCCCGTGCCGGACGCCGGGAGCTGCTCGCCGAGCTGGGCCTGGAGGGCAAGGAGCGGAGCATGCCGCGCGAGCTGTCCGGCGGTGAGCAGCAGCGGGTCGCGCTCGCCCGCGCGCTGGTCAACCATCCGCCGCTGCTGCTGGCCGACGAGCCCGCGGGCAGCCTCGACAGCAAGGGCACCCGCGAGGTGATGCGGCTGCTGTCCCGCTTCCACCAGCGCGGTCAGACGATCCTGCTGGTCACCCACGACGCGCGGATCGCGAGCGCCGCCGACCGCGTCATCAGTTTCTTCGACGGCCGGATCGCCGACGACGCCGCACTGGACGCCACGCCGTCGCGCCGCGCCGGCATATCCGGGGTGCTGGAGCTCAAGGACTGATGCGGGGGGCACGACGGACGCCGTGGGCCGCGCGGCCCGACTGGAGAGCCGCGCGGCCGGGGCAGGAAGCTGCGCGGCCGGGGCAGCGAGGTGCGCGGCCGGGGCGGGGAACTGCATGGCCGGGGCGGGAAGCTGCGTCGCCGGGACAGGGAACTGCGTCGCCGGAGCAGGAAGCTGCGTGGCCGGGGCGGGAAGCTGCGTCGCCGGGGCAGGTAGCCGCATCGCCGGGGCAGGGAACTGCGTGGCCGGGGCGAGGGTCGGCTCGAACGGCGTCCGGGGCGCTTCGCGAACCCCTCGGGGGCCGTTCCGTGCGTGAGCCGGAGGGCTGAGGCGTGCGGGCCACCATGCGCTGGGCGCACTCCGATCTTCGCACGCACCGCGGCGAGGCGCTGTTCCTGGTGCTGGCCACGGCGGGCATCGTCGTCTCGCTGCTGCTGGCCACGGCGCTGTTCGGGTACGCCACCAACCCCTGGCAGCGGGTCTTCGCACAGTCCCGCGGCGCGCACGTGTGGCTGCACACCGCCGTCTCCGCCGATCCGGCCGCCCTGGCCGGCCTGCCCGGCGTCGAGTCCGTCGCCGGCCCCTACCCCACCGAGTCCGCCGCCGTCGCCGCCCGGGGCGTCCGCGCCTCCGTGGAACTGCGCGGCACGCCCGAACTGCCCGAGGTGGGCCGCCCGCTGGTCACCGCCGGGCGCTGGCTGGACGCGGGGACCCCGGACGGGGTGGTGCTGGAGACCCGGGTGGCCCGCGCGCTGCTGGCCGAGCCCGGCGACAAGGTCACCGTGCCCGGTTCGGCCCGCACCCTCACCGTGCTCGGCGTCGCCGACAGCGCCGAGCGGCGCTACCGGCCGGGCGAGCGGCCCGGCGTCGTCTGGACGCATCCGTCGGTCGTGCCCGACCCGACCGGCCAGGCCTTCGGACTGCGTCTGACCGACCCGCAGGACACCGACTACGCCGTGCAGCGCGCCGTGACCGTGCTGGGCGCGGGCTCGATCGGCGAGGTCAGCACCTGGAAGCAGGCACGGGCCGAGGCCCAGGGCGACAACCGGCTGCTGGGGCAGGTGCTCGGGCTGTTCGGACTCGGCGCGCTGGTCGCCGCCGGGCTCGCGGTGCACGGGGCGATCGGCACCCGCATCCGGGGCCATCTGCGGGACATCGCCGTGCTGAAGGCGATCGGCTTCACGCCCGGCCAAGTCGTGAGGGTCTTCCTCATCCAGCACATCGCCTACGCGCTGCTGGGCGCGGTGTCCGCCGCCGCGCTCGCCGAAATGCTGGGCAGCCGCATCCCGGGGCGGCTCGGCGACGCGGTCGGCGTGTGGCAGGGGCTGCCCGGCCACACCCTGGCGCTGGGCGCGGTGCCGGTGGGCGCGGTGCTGCTCATCGGCGCGACGACGGGGCACGCCGCCTGGCGGGCGGGCCGGGTGCCGCCGGTTCCGCTGCCGAGGCCCGTCGCCTCCTCGGGCGGACGTCTGCCGGGGGCCGCGCGCCGGGCGCTGGGCATGCGGGTGCCGCCCGCGCTCGTACTGGGCTGGCACAAGGCGTTCTCGCACCGCCCGCGGACACTCGGCACGGCCGCTCGGCTCGCGCTCCCGCTGCTGCTGATCGTCGTGGCGATGAGCGCCTGGACCACCATCGAACGCTGCAACGACCACCCCGAGCGCATCGGCCTGCCCGCCGCGCTCACCGTCCGCACCGACGCCCGGCTGGGCGACCGGGAGGCCCGCGCCCTGCTGGAGCGCGATCCGCAGGTCGCCGCCGCGCATCCCGGTGTGGAGGTGGCCGCGCTGGTGCCGGGCCAGACCGCCACGATCGCGCTGCGCGGCCTCGGCACCCGTGAGGAGCCGTACCCGTACCCGATCGCCGAGGGCCGTGCGGCGCACGGCTCCGACGAGGCGGTGGCCGGGCAGGGACTGCTCGACCTGCTGGACGTGCGGGTGGGCGACTGGGTGCGGATGACGGTGGGCGACCAGCCCCAGATCCTGCACCTCGTGGGCCGCAGCATCGAGGCGGAGAACGCCGGCCGGGTCATCTCCACCTCGCTCGACACCCTGCGCGAGAACGACCCCGGGCTGCGCCCCACCCTCTACCAGATCCGTCTCGTGCCGGGCGCGGACCCGGACGAGGTGGCCGCCCGGCTGGCCTCGGCGGGAGCGGGCCACCTGGACGTGCACAGGGTGCCGAACCCGGCCGACGGCCTGTCCCCGCTGCGGGGCGTCGTCGTCGGGGTGATCGGTGTCCTCGCCCTCATCGGGCTGATCGACCTGCTGACCGCGATCGGCGGCACGGTCCGGGAGAGCGAGCGCGATCTGCTCGCGCTGAAGGCCATCGGTCTCACGCCGCGCCAGATCACCGGGATCACCGTGACCGCGACCGGCTGCACCGCCCTTCTGGCCGTCGTCGTCGCCATCGCGTCGGGCCTGCCGCTCGCCTACTGGCTGATCGACTACCAGGGCAGTTCCAGCGGCATCGGCGCCGGTGTCGCCCAACTGCCGTCCCCGCTGCTCCTGCTGCTGTTCGGCGCGGGGGCGGTCCTGGGCGCCGTCGGGCTCGCCGCCCTCCCCGCGGCCCGCGCCGCCCGCCGCCGCCTGGCGGACACCCTGAGCGCGGTGGCCTGAGCGACGCGCTCAGCGTGCTGAGGGGAGCCATCCCGAGCCGGGCCGGGCCGGGACGAGACAGGGCCCCGAGAGGGGCGTCGGACGACCATGCACGAGTGACGCGTGATGCGTGGCTCACGGCCCGTGCCTCGTGCCCCGCGGCTCACGGCTTCACGGCTTCACGGCTTCACGGCTCACGGCTCACGGCTCACGGCTCACGGCTCACGGCTCACGGCTCACGGCTCACGGCTCACGGCTCACGGCTCACGGCTCACGGCTAGATGCTCCCGCCGCCGGGCCCGTACGGGTTGCCACCGCCCGGTGCGTACGGATTCCCGCCGCCGGGGGCGTAAGGGTTACCGCCGCCGGGGGCGTAGGGGTTACCGCCACCCGGCCCATAGGGGTTCGGGCCGCCGGGCGCGTACGGGCTCGGGCTCGGGCCGGCCGGGGGGTACGGCGGGTGGCCGCCGCCCGGTGCCGGCGGGTAGCCGTAGCGCTGCCCGTACGGGTCGCCCTGCGGCGGCACCGGAGTCGGGGCCGGACCGGCGGGCGGGTACGGCGGGGCCGTGGGCGGCATCGGCGGTGCCGGGAACGGGGGCGGCCCGGGCGGCGAAGAGGCGGGGTGCGCGCCCAGGCGGATACCGTAACGCTCCCTGAGCCGCCTGGCCTCCAGCACCGCGATGCCCGTGACCGTGACCGGCGCGCCGAGGATGAAGACGACGCCCATGGTGAACCCCAGTCCGTGCAGGTCGCCGGTGACGAGGTCCGGGAGGGCCATCAGCCACGAGGTGACGGTGGCCAGCAGCGGCGGCAGACAGCGGTGCACGCCCGCGGTGCCGAAGAAGTTCCCCGAGACGTGCACCCCGCCGCGGATCAGGACGGCCGTCAGCCAGAACGCGGCCGGGGCCAGCAGCAGCACGAACAGGCCGGCGCCCGACGCGAACCACCACACCATCACCGTCGCGACGACCGTGCCCACGAACAGCAGCAGCAGCTTCAGCGAGTTCAGCAGCGGCTGCTTCAGTGCCCCCACCCGGCCGCCGTGCCGCCGCCACACGAGAACCATCACGCCGACCGTCAGCGGCGTGATGAACAGCAGCACGGCGGACGCCGTCAGCATGTTCTCCAGCAGCTCCTCGAAGGCGAAGCCGCCCTCCAGGAACGTGTACACGCCGACGGCCGCGACCGTCCCGGCGATCAGCCGGGCGCGCTTGAGCTGCTCCACCGCGGGGTCCAGCGCCGGCGGAATCCACGCCGGGTGGAACACGGCACGCGCCAGGTGCTTCGGCTTCAGGGCCTCCCGTCCCCCGAGCGTGCCGCCCGTCCAACTTCCTTGCCCACCGGCCACGTTCACTCCCCCGAGGCGTGGTTTTCACGATCGCCGGGAGTGTACGTGACCGGTCCGGCGGGGCGCCCCCGGTTTATGCCCCGCGCCCCCTCTCACTCCCGGCCGCGCAGCTCCCGGTAGGTGGCGACCAGCGCCCGCGTGGAGGTGTCCAGGCCCTCGACCTCCGCGCCCTCGGTGAGGGCGGGCTCGACGCGCTTGGCGAGGACCTTGCCGAGTTCGACGCCCCACTGGTCGAAGGAGTCGATGTTCCAGACGGCACCCTGCACGAACACCTTGTGCTCGTACAGCGCGACGAGCTGCCCCAGCACGGACGGCGTCAGCTCCCGGGCGAGGATCGTCGTCGTCGGGTGGTTGCCCTCGAACGTCTTGTGCGCGACCAGCTCCTCCGGGACGCCCTCGGCGCGCACCTCGTCCGGGGTCTTGCCGAAGGCCAGCGCCTGCGTCTGGGCGAAGAAGTTCGCCATCAGCAGGTCGTGCTGCGCCTTGAGCGTGTCGCTCAGCTCGGCGACCGGCTCGGCGAAGCCGATGAAGTCGGCCGGGATCAGCTTGGTGCCCTGGTGGACGAGCTGGTAGTAGGCGTGCTGGCCGTTGGTGCCCGGCGTGCCCCACACCACCGGCCCGGTCTCCCAGTCGACCTCCCGCCCGTCCCGGCCGACGGACTTGCCGTTGGACTCCATGTCGAGCTGCTGGAGGTACGCGGTGAACTTCGACAGGTAGTGGCTGTAGGGCAGCACCGCGTGGGACTGCGCGCCGAGGAAGTTGTTGTACCAGACACCCAGCAG
>DASTDN010000488.1:0-3546 GCA_035710365.1 Streptomyces sp.
AGCGCCCGCAGTACGCGGTCCCCGCCGGGTGGCACCGTGCCCGCCGCGACGAGTTCGTCGAGTGTGAAGGCGCGCGGGCGTACGACGCGCAGCGACAGGCAGGTGCAGCCGACGGCCACGGGTGGCAGCATCGCGTGGAGCCGGGTGCCGTCGGGCAGCCTGGCGTCGACCCAGGGCCGCGCGTCGTCGAGGCGGCGTCCTGCCACGGCGGCCAGGCGCTGGGCGAGCCGCCGTACGGCCGCCGCGTCCGGGAAGGCGACGGGGGTCAGCTCCAGGCCGCCGCCCCGGTCCACCCACACCCTGTCGGGTGCCGACACCAGTACGTCGGTCACGCGCGGGTCGCCGAGCAGAGGCTCCAGCGGCCCGCTCCCGACCAGTTCGGACCGCAGTCGCTCGGCCGCCCGCAGGACCTCTGCGTCGCCGAGCACCCGTCCCTGTTCCCGCAGCGCCTGCGCCACCCGCGCGGGGGTGGGCTCCGCGCCGCTTTCGGCAAGCCGCCTGCGGACGCCGTCGAGCAGCCCGACGGGGACTGCCCCACCGGTACCACTCGCCGCCCCAGCGGAAAGCCCTGTTCCCTCGCGCCCGTTCACGCCGCTCCCGCCTCGATCAGCGCCCGCTCCCAGAACTGGCCGCAGAACCGGGCGAGGGGGCCGCGGGCCGCCGCTCCCGGTGGTCGTCGGCTGCCCTGGGGGCGCAGCAGGCCGGGCTCGGCGGGTACTTCGCCCGCGAGGGGCAGACCGAGGAGCCGCGCGACCTCGCGGTCGTCCAGCCCCGGCGCGTAGGGCCCCCGCACCGCCACCCGCAGATCGCGCAGGACCATGCCGGCGGCGGAAGCCACCCGCCCGGCCGCCGCGACGGCGCGCAGTTCGGCGGGGACCACGAGGAGCCCGACGTCGAGCTGGGCGAGGACCTCGGCGACGCCGTCGTCCACCCGGCGCGGCAGGTCGACCACGACCGTGCCGCCCCTGCGGCGGGCCGCGGCGAGCACCGCCCGCACGGCCTGCGGCGGTACGGTCACGCAGTCGCCGCGGTCCCAGCTGAGGACCCGCAGTGAGTGCAGTTCGGGCAGCGACTCCTCCAGGGCGCCGCCGCCGACCCGCCCGCGCGAGGCGGCGAACGCGGGCCAGCGCAGGCCCTCGGCCGCCTCGCCCCCGAGGAGCACGTCGAGCCCGCCGCCGAGCGGGTCGGCGTCGACGAGCAGCGTGCGCAGTCCCTCGCGTGCGGCGGTGACGGCGAGGGCGCAGGCGAGCGTGGACGCGCCGGCTCCGCCACGGCCTCCGATCACGCCGACGGTGACGGCGGGCCGGCCGACGCCCTCGGCGACGTCGGCGATGCGGTCGACCAGCCACTGCTCCCCGTCGGGCAGCATCAGGACGTGGTCGGCACCGATCTCGACGGCGCGCCGCCAGACCCCGGGGTCGTCCTGGTCCCGGCCGACCAGGACCACGGCGCGCCTGCGGGCGGCTCCGCGGACCCGCCGGGCGGCGTCGTCGCCGACCAGGACGAGCGGCGCGGCCTCCCAGCCGCCGCCGCGCTCCGGCACCCCGTGGTGGACCTCGGGTGTGGCACCGGCCGCCGCGCACAGGCGCAGCAGGTCGTCGAGGAGCGCGGCGTCCTCGGTGATGATCAGTGGTCCGCCCTGCCGGCCTCCGGCGGGCGGCGGGTCATGTGTGACGGCTCCGGGCATGACGAAGCTCCCCCTGTCGTTGCGTCTCTGTGTGCGGTAGCTGCTTCTCGCGGTTCGCGCCGAGCCCCTTCGGGGCCCGCGTTTCCCGGAGTTGCGGAGAACCGGGCCACGGCCCTCCATATGCACGGCCGGCGGAAACCGGTCGAACGCGCCCGACTACGCCCGACTAACGGAACCGGCCAGGAACAGAACCAGCCATGAACTCGCCGCGAGCGGGTCGTGCGGGAATCACGATGCAGGGATCCCGGAAATGTTGTGGATCTTGGTCGATATCTGTGGACAACTCAGTGCCTGTGAATATCTCCCTCACTCATACCGGTGAGCTGTGGACAGCCCGCGCAGGCCATCCACAGCGGGATGCGGCAGCTACTCAGCGTCACGGATCAAGAGAAGGCGCAGAACGGGGCCCGATCACCCCCGGACACGGCAGGGCTGCCGCACGGAAGCGGGAAAACCCACCCGGACATGCGACGACCCCCGCCGGGGGGGAGAGCGGGGGTCGTCTTCCACGGCCGACTCGGGGGGGGGAGGAGTCGGACCGGGTTAGCACGGTCGCGAACGATCCGTGACTTCCATGGTGTACCCGAGAGGCTTCTCAAGCAAACCCACGCGCCCACCTTACGCCGAATGGGCTGCGCCTATGCTCAGGGCTGTGGAAAACCACTCCTTGCCCCGCACAGCGGCCTTCTTTGACCTGGACAAGACGGTCATTGCGAAGTCGAGCACGCTCACCTTCAGCAAGTCGTTCTACCAAGGCGGCCTGATCAGTCGCCGGGTCGCCTTGCGTACCGCGTATGCCCAGTTCGTCTTCCTCGCGGGCGGCGCCGACCACGACCAGATGGAGTGGATGCGCGAGCACCTGTCCGCCATGTGCCGCGGCTGGAACGTCCAGCACGTCAAGGAGATCGTCGCCGAGACCCTCCACGACCTGATCGACCCGATCATCTACGACGAGGCCGCGTCCCTCATCGAGCGGCACCACGCCGCGGGCCGCGACGTCGTGATCGTGTCGACGTCCGGGGCTGAGGTCGTCGAGCCGATCGGCGAGCTGCTGGGCGCCGACCGGGTGGTGGCCACCCGCATGGTCGTGGGCGACGACGGCTGCTTCACCGGAGAGGTGGAGTACTACGCGTACGGCCCCACGAAGGCGGAGGCGATCCGGGAACTGGCCGTCTCCGAGGGCTACGACCTGGAGCGCTGCTACGCCTACAGCGACTCCGCGACGGACGTGCCGATGCTGCAGTCGGTGGGGTACGCCCACGCGGTGAACCCCGACCGCGCCCTGCGCCGCGAGGCCGTCGCGCGCGGCTGGCCGATTCTCGACTTCCACCGGCCGGTCCGGCTCAAGCAGAGGCTCCCCAGGTTCTCCGTGCCGCCCCGCCCCGCCCTGGTCGCGGCGGCCGCCATAGGCGCGGCGGCGGCCACGGCCGGCCTCGTCTGGTACGCGAGCCGGAGACGCTCGGCGGTCGCCTGACCTCGCACCCACGCACGCCTCGCGTCCTGTTTGCATCCAAAAGTAAAGAATCGGAGCCAAGGGTTCCGCGTGTCTGTGTGTACGCGGTACAAAGAAGTCGACGGCCCGCGAGACCAAGGACGTCCGGGAGGACGACCTCACAGCGCACCACGGCCCACGGACCGAGCATGAACACCGGGCACCCACGCGACGTCGACCCGTCGAATACGGGCCAGCCGCACCAGGGACGGGCAAAGCTCCCGGCCTGATGGGCACACATCGAGGACGCCTGGTAACCCGGTGCTCATGCCAGCGGCGGTACGACAACTCGTACCGCCGCATGCGTGTCCGCCGCCGCGTCTGGCGCGACGCACGTCACCCACGAGCGCCGGGCCACGCGCGTGGC